>JABDEQ010000053.1 GCA_013286985.1 Bacteroidota bacterium
ATGCTGATGATTTGGTGCAGGATGTATTTATAAAGGTTTGGAAAAACCTGGCCGGTTTTAGAAGCGACGCCCAGCTTTACACCTGGATGTACCGCATAGCCACCAACGAATGCATTACCTTTTTAAATAAGAAAAAGCAAAAAAACAATGTGTCGTTGGATGATGTGGCTTACGAACTGGCCGACACACTGGCCGACTCGGCCTATTTTAGCGGCGATGCGATACAAAAAAAATTACAGGAAGCCTTGTTAACCCTGCCCGAAAAACAAAAGCTGGTGTTTAACATGAAGTACTATGATGACATGAAATACGAAGAAATTTCGCAGGTTTTGGGTACCAGCGTAGGCGCTTTAAAGGCCTCGTTTCACCTGGCCGTTAAAAAAATCGAATCGTACCTGTTATCGAAAGATTAATTAAAATATACTTTAAACCTTTTCAGAATTATTCCATCTATAGTTAAGTTATGACAAGTGAAATGGACAATAGAGATTGGATAAATGATTACGCAGCCCTAAAAAAGGTTAATCCCAATAACCCTTTTAAGGTACCGGCAGACTACTTTGAGTGTCTGGGTGAGCGTATCATGCTATTCAAAAAACCTGGCTGAGCTAAAACAAAATGGCTCAACCGGTGGCTTTATTGTTCCTGAAAATTACTTTCATAACCTGGCTGATAACATTCAAAGCCGCATCAATATTGAAGAAGCCTTAAATACCGAAGAAACTGCCTTTGCTGTTCCTGAGGGATATTTTGACACACTGGCTAGTAATATTCAAAGCCGCATCAACATTGAAGAAGCTTTAAATACCGAAGAAACAGGCTTTGCCATTCCTGCAGGTTATTTTGATACGTTGGCAGGTAACATACAAAGTCGTATCAACATTGAAGAGGTTTTAAATACTGAAGAAACTGCTTTTGCCGTTCCCGAAGGTTATTTTGATACGCTGGCTGATAACATACAAAGCCGCATTAATATTGAAGAGGCTTTAAATACCCAGGAAACAGGCTTTGCTGTTCCTGAAGGTTATTTTGAAACATTGGCGGGCAATATACAAAGCCGCATTTTTGTTGAGGAGGCTTTAGCAGAACAGGAAGAAGCATTTGCCGTACCTGATGGATACTTTGATACCCTGCACTTAAATATTACTGATAAAATAGCCGGTGCCAAAACCGAAAAAGTAAACGTAAATAAAGGTATTGTTCGTCGTTTGGTTGCTTCAACCGCCTTTAAATATGCTACCGCAGCGTGTTTTGCAGTGGCCATTGGTGGTGGTATATTGATAAACCAGTTATCGGGTCCGGCTGATGCGCATGAAAATACTTTTTTGCATAAGCAGCTGTCTAATGTTCCGGTTGATGATATCAAAGCCTATTTACAGTTAAACGTTGATGCGGGCGATACCCAGCAAACCGTTAACAGCGAAAGCGTTAAGGTGGATGATAAAAGTTTAAAGGATGCTTTACAAAGCGATTTGGACAGCGTTCAATAATATTTGATAATGATTAAGTTAATAATAAGAATTGTTTTATGTTTTTTGTTCCTCACCGGCATAGCGAACACCAGTTTTGGTCAGTTTCGTGCACGCCCCATACAGCGGAATGAACCTTTCAGACCAAGGCCAAATGCCGGACGTAAAATTGAAATGGTTAAAGAAAACTACATAGGACAACGACTAAACCTTACATCAGACCAAGCAAAAGCCTTTTGGCCCCTATATCATCAATATGTGCAGGATTTAACTGCCGTGAGGATAGCCAAGCGCCAAAATAACTCGGTTAATACCCCCAGCGACAAGGAACAGGTAAACAAGGAACTGGAGTACGATGCACAACTGGTTGAAATAAGAAAACGCTATACCGACGAGTTTTATAAAATACTACCTCCCGAAAAAGTGAGCGAGCTTTACAAAAGCGAGCGCGAATTTAACGACGAAGTACTGCGCCAGCTCAGCGAGCGCAGCGTGCGGGCAGGGAATTGATGTTTAGAGGTTAGTGTTTGGTGATTAGTTACACCTGGCGTCTCAATCTCCGGTCATATTGAGTAATAGCGAAATATCTTTTTTATATCGATATTAGCTGGCGAGGCTTTCTGTTTTTACCTAATCTCTAATCACCGGCCTCTAATAGCTATCCTCCCACTTTTTAAATAACTTTGCGGCATGCCAACACTCCGTCAGCTATTTCTTGCCAATAATGCGCAAACCACCAATTTTCCATTGCTACTTGAATTTGAACGTGCCGAAGGCGTTTACATGTACAATAAAGATGGAAAAGCTTTTATTGACTTAATATCGGGTATTGGAGTAAGTAACCTGGGGCATAGCAACCCGTATGTGATTAATGCCATAAAAGATCAGCTGGATAAATACATGCACCTGATGGTGTACGGCGAGTATGTACAAACCCCGCAGGTGCGCTTTGCCGAAAAACTGATATCGCTGTTACCAGGCAACCTGCAATCGGTTTATTTTACCAACTCGGGTGCCGAGGCGGTTGAGGGTGCATTAAAATTGGCTAAACGTTTTACCGGGCGTCAGCAAATTATTGCTTGCCATAACTCCTACCATGGCAGTACACATGGCGCACTCAGCGTAATGGGTAATGAGGAATTTAAACAAGCTTATCGTCCGCTGTTGCCGGGAGTAAACTTCATCAGCTTTAATAAGATAGACGATCTGGCGCTGATTACTGCCCAAACTGCCTGCGTTATTATAGAAACCGTGCAGGGCGAAGCGGGAATACGCGTGCCCGATGCCGCTTACATGAAAGCCCTCCGCGCACGCTGCACCCAAACAGGCACCTTGCTGGTACTGGACGAAATACAGGCCGCTTTTGGCCGTACCGGCAAGCTGTTTGCCTTTGAACATTTTGATATAGTGCCCGATATTTTGCTTTTGGCCAAAGCCCTGGGCGGCGGCATGCCTGTGGGTGCGTTCATCGCATCGCACACCATAATGGATGCATTAAAGGATAACCCAATACTGGGGCATATAACTACGTTTGGCGGTCACCCGGTGTGCTGTGCGGCGGGTTTGGCTGCGCTGGAGGTATTGTTGGACGAAAAGTTGTTAGATACCGTTGCCGAAAAAGAAGCATTGTTTCGTAAGCTGCTCGTTCATCCCGCCATCAAGCAAATAAGAGGTAGTGGACTGATGTTGGCCATCGAACTGGACAACTTCGACCTTAATAAAAAAATAATTGACCGCTGTATTGAAAATGGTATAATTACCGACTGGTTTTTACATTGCAGCAACTCCATGCGCATAGCCCCACCACTTATCATCACCCCAACTCAAATTGAAAAAGCTTGCGAAGTGATATTGGAGGCGGTGGCGTATTATAGTTAAGCGGTTTTGCGTATTGATACGGTAACGCATTGGCGTATCAATGTCAAAACATTAGCGCAAAAATCGCTTTCCAACAAAAATTAAAACTTCAAAAACACACCTGTTTCAAAGTAAAATATGGATGGCTGGTTGGATATTTTTGCCTGAACAGTTTTTGGTAACTGATTTTCAACTATGGCGTAGGTTGGTGTAAACTGAAAAATAAAATGGCCAGTTTTATATTCCAATGGTGCCGAAAGCTCGTAGTCAAGCATTTCAAACTGCCCCAGCTTGCTGATGTATGAGTCGATCAGTGCGTTTTGGGCGGTGGTACGTTTGGCGGTTTTAAGTTGCTTCTTTTTGGTTAAATAGGCATCATAAAAATTTTGTGTACCGGTATTTACGGTTGCCGTTGGCGAAATCAGGAAAATATCGTTGGCGCCAAATATGCCCACGGCAATAAAATCGTGCGCTATGCCAAGGTTTACAAAAACGTCGTTGCCGATGCCCTGTTTATTGAGGTTATAATCAACACTTAACGACGGGCTTAGAATGGTGCCGATGTCGTAGGTTAAATTACCATTAAAAGTACTGCTTATTGACGAGGCTATTTGCGTACTGGTTGAACTGTAAAACATTTTAGTAAACGATGCCCCGGCCGAAAGATCATCGGTTATATCAAAATCATATCCTGCTGCCAGGTCGCCGCCGTCCAATCTCTTTTTCTTTTTGCCGGGGATATAATCGGCCGAGCCCGAAAAATATATGCCGTTTTTTAAGGTATACTTTAATTCGGGAACAAGCATAGGCGTGCGTGCGGTATCAGCGCGCCCCATAAAAACGCTGTTACTCACATAGCTTACTCCAAATTTAAAAGATGAAGAACCATCATTGCTTTTGTCATCGGTTTTGGTTATGCTGCTGTCATCGTCAGGGCCGGGCATAGTGCCGGTTTGGCAAAAGGCATTTGAGGCGAAAAATAGAAATAAAGCAGCAAGCGGTAGTTTTTGTAAGGGTTTAATCATAACAGGGGTTTATTAAATATAAATATTTTATACGCGTATTGTGACTTTAAAGATGACTATAGGTTTAATGTTTATAAATATTAATAAAATATTATTCCAGTTAAACCATTTATTATTTAAACTATCATATGTAACAAAAATGTAACAATCTATTTTAACACAATTATGAAAAAGACTTTATTAATGATAGTTGCCTTGTTTGGAACATGTGCCGCCTTCGCCCAAACAACCCCAACAACTACAACTAGTACGCCAACAGCGGTGACGCCAACTGAGCAAACCCAGATGAAAGATTTGCGCCAGGACGAACGCGCTTACGACAACAAAAAGGCCGATACCAAGCAAGCCATTAACAATGGCAATCTTACAGCAGCGCAAAAAGACCTTACTGCCGCCAAAACCGACAAGCAGGAAATTAAAGCAGAATCAAAAGAGCTGAAAACCGAAGGTGTTGCTCATCCTGCTAAATTAGCCGACAAGGAAATTAAAGCTACTGATGAGAAAAAAGTAAAAACTGAGGTTGCTAACGTTCAAACCGATAAAGCGGCTGAAAAAGCTGCCATAGCATCGGGCAATACAACTGCCGCCGCAGCCGACAAAGCCGATTTAAAAACCGACAAAAAAGATTTAAAGAAAGATGTTAGAGAAGCCCGCAGAGACGGTATAAAACACCCTATACACCGTGCTAAATAATTAAGCCCTTAACCAGGTATTAAAACGGGACGCTACACAGCGCCCCATTTTTTTCCAAAGTATTTAAACCTGTCACAGATCTGTAAGTATTGTAAATAATAGCCATTCAGTGTCTCCCATCCTGGTTTATTTAATACCCTTGTATCACACTGTTAAAAAAAAGCGTACTGGTAAAAACCAAAGGTTTATATACTTCGTAAATGAAGAGGTTTAAATACTGAGCCGTCTTTATTTCAAATAAAACTAAACCTTTTGCGTTATTAATGAGTCGAAGCACTGATTTAATTAAATAATACATTCATTAAAGCCAGGTATTGTATAGCGCTATTTTTACTCAACCCTTAAACAATTTTTTCTATGCTGAAGCGGATATTAGTACTCGACAATAACCAATTAATACTGGATACTATTCAGGAGGCTTTGCTGTACGACAAGTTTGAAGTTAAAATCACTACCGACAGTAAGAATATTATTGAAAATATACAATCGTATAAACCCCACCTGGTAATACTCGACTATAAAAATACCGGCCCTAAAGGCGATGCAATTTGCCGGCAAATAAAAAACAATCCGCATCTTAATGATACCCCGGTAATTATGTGCTCCGCTTATTTAAATGACAATGATAGTGATATGGAATTATGCGGATGCGACGCCATTATATCCAAACCCTTTGGCCTTGTCGAACTGCTTGAAAAGGTGAATAACCTGGTTTATTGCTAAAAAAAGGAGGGAATCCGGTCTTCCTGTTTTCGGTTTCCCTGGCTTCCGGATTTCTTACAAGTGTCACCTCAAAATCAAATCAGCCAATAAATGATACGAGTATCAATTTAATTGTCATAATGTCAGGTATATCATTGCGGCAAGCTATTTGAATAGTATATATTTGTAAGACGAAAAAAAAATATAAATTTAAAAACATAAAATCATGGCTTTAGAAATAACTGATGCAAACTTCGAAGAACTTGTTCTTAAATCTGACAAACCTGTTTTGGTTGATTTTTGGGCAGAATGGTGCGGACCTTGTAGAATGGTTGGCCCTGTAGTAGAAGAAATTGCTAAGGAATATGATGGTAAGGCGGTTGTAGGGAAAGTAAATGTTGATCACAATCCGGGCATATCAGTAAAATTTGGAATCCGCAATATACCTGCGCTGCTTTACTTTAAAAACGGCGAAATTGTTGACAAACAAATTGGCGCAGTACCAAAATCAGTATTGGCCGAAAAATTAGCTAAACAATTGGCATAAATTGATTTCACTGATTATAGTGAGATTACACCGATAGGACAGATTAAATTATTTATTTTGTGCTATCGGTGTAATTGTTTTACACCATACCGTTTTTGCACTGGTGTAATCATGCAACATCGGTGAAATCAAATTAAACAATCGGTGGAATCAAATTAAACGATGCAATTAAACGAAGACCAGGAAATAAGGCATTTGGCCAACCTCGAACTGCTGGCCCGCCAGGTAGTAGAGGGTTTTATTACCGGCCTGCATCAAAGTCCCTTTCATGGTTTTTCGGTTGAGTTTGCAGAACATCGGTTGTATAATAGCGGCGAATCGGTAAAAAATATTGACTGGAAACTACTTGCCCGAACTGATAAGCTTTTTGTAAAGCAGTTTGAAGAGGAAACCAACCTGCGCTGTTATTTGCTGCTGGATACCTCATCGTCCATGAATTTCCCCGAAAAAGGACTTAACAAACTACAGTTTTCTGTTTATGCCGCGGCATCGCTCATGTACCTGTTTAAAAAGCAGCGCGATGCCTTTGGTTTATGCCTTTTTTCGGACAGAATTGACTGGATGAGCCAGGCAAAATCAACCTCAACCCATCTTTTTTATTTATATGCCGAACTTGAAAAGGCCTATAATCATCCCAAAACAAACACCCATACCGATATTGCCAGCGTACTGCACCATATAGCCGCGCAAATACACCAGCGATCAATGGTTATTTTGTTTAGCGATATGCTGGAAAACAGTGTGAACCCAGCTAAATTGCAAGCCTTGTTTGCAGCGGTGCAGCATTTAAAATATAACAAGCACGAGGTTATTATATTTAATGTGAGCGACAAACAAAAGGAGCTTGATTTTAACTTTGATAACCGCCCGCATCATTTTATTGATATGGAAAACGGCGACCAAGTGCGCGTGCATCCCAATAAAATACGCGAACAATACCTGGCCGCCATGGATCTGTATCGGCACGAACTGCAATTAAAATGCGCCCAATACAATATTGATTTGGTTGATGCTGATATTGAAGACGGCTACAATACCGTTTTAAAGCAATACCTGATTAAGCGAAACAAAATGGTATAAAAAAGGCTGTTCTTTTTGCAAAAAACAGCCTTTAAAAAGGGGTAAGAAATACTAAAACTCTACTACCCAAAACAACCAAATAATTATGAAGATTTAGTGAAGTTTGGGTGTGTTTCCTATCAATTCTGCGCGCGAAAATTTCAAACCGTTTCTTTGCCAAATATCAGCTTTACCGTTGTGCCCTTATCTTTAACAGAATTAATGTTAATACGGATACCATGAAAAGCGGTGATGCTTTTTACAATGGCCAGCCCTAAGCCGTAACTTTCCTTTTCGTGCCGGTTGAGTTTTTCAAAGCGGTTAAATGCCAGCTCAATTTGTTCGTTATCCATACCAATGCCGGTATCACTAATTTCCAGTATGTACTGTTCTGTATACAAAGCATCGGCAATAACAATGCTGCCGCCCTTATTGTTATATTTTATGGCATTGTTAATAAGGTTAAAAAGCAGGGTATGTATCAGGCTGTTATTGCCCTGAAAGTGGTAGGCGTGGTTCATTGTGTTGCTGAAAACAATCTCTTTATCATCCAGCCGATCTTCCAGTTCGCTATAAACTTCGGTAATTACATTTTTTAGGTCGATGGTGTCGTTTTTATTGAATTGCAGGTTTTCCACTTTCGAGATAAGCAGCAGGCTATTAATGATGGACTTTAAACGATTAAGCGTTTTAAGGGATGCAAATATTTTATTTTCGCTGTCTTCTGTTAATTTTTCCTGTAATAAAACATTCTCCAGCCTTGAGCTGATGATGGAAATAGGCGTCAGCAACTCATGCGATACATTGGCAATAAATTGTTTTTCCAGTATAAAAAGATCGGCTATTTTTTTCATCAGGGTGCTGATGCTGCTGTCGAGTAGTTCAAAATCCTGGGTGGTGGTATTAACCTTTTTATAATCAAAATTCATGGGGTCATTTACCCGTATCAGTTTGCGGTCAATTATCTGGTAAAAGGGCGTAAGCAGGTATTTGGTGAAAACCAAATCAATAACCAGGGTAAGTGATAGCGCTACAAACAACATGAGTAAGGTAAACTCCTTAATGGTTTGTTTTAACTGTATCACGGCATCCATGGTGTCGCCAATTTCCAGCAGGTAACTGCGGTTGTTAAAGTTGAATTTATAGGTAAGTATAAGGTAAGTATCGGTAGTTTGTTCAATGGTACGGCGTGCGGTAATAAAGCTTTCTTCTGTTTGCCTGCTGCTACGATAGGCTATTGGTTTAAGAAAAATATACTCTTCTTTTAAAATATTATAGTCAGTAAAGCTTTGCTGCTGGTTTAATATCTGGGTTATTTCTTTTGATGATAAGTGTTTCATCAGCTCGTCTTTTTTGTCCTTAAGCCGGGCTGTTATGTGATTATAGGTAATGTTTTCGAGCGAAAAAAGGATCAGCAGCCCCGTAAACACAATAATAGCCAGCTTGGTTAAGGTATTGTATAAAGCCAGTTTTACTTGCAGTTTCATTTTTTTGAGCTGATTAAGTGAGTAGTTTATTGAGCGAGTAGTTAATTCGTTTTTGAATAACTACTCACCTAATCAACATAATGAACCACTCACTACCTAAATATTAACCCTGTACCCAATGCTTCTAACGGTTTCAAACCAATCAACCGGTCTGAATTGAGATAGTTTTTTACGCAGGTTTTTAACATGTACATCAACAAAGTTCGAGTCTGAATTAATTTCCAGTACATCGCCCCAAACATGTTCGGTTAAATTGGTGCGCGATATTACCCTGTTTTTGTTTAAAACAAGATAATTAAATATTTCAAATTCCTTTTTAGTGAGATTGATACGCTCGTTAAGATAATGCACCGTGCGGTTTTGAATGTTGATGCGAAAATCATTAACGGCAATTTCATTGCTTTCCAGCTTGTGTTTGCGGCGGGTAATGGCGTGTATGCGCGCCAACAGTTCATTTAACGAAAAAGGTTTGGCCAGGTAATCGTCTGCGCCCTGTTCCAAACCCATTATCCTATCGTCAACAGCGCCGCGTGCGGTAAGAATAATAACCGCATCATTTCGGTCTTTCAAATCTTTTAGCGTTTTGAGCAGTTCGAAACCGTCGCCATCGGGCAAACCCAAATCGAGCAAAATAAAATCGTAATTGTTTACAAATATCTTTTCGCCGGCAGTTTTTTTGGTGCGGGCATGTTCAATCGTGAATCCTTCATGGCTTAAAAATTCATCCATTTCAAGCGCAAGACCCTTTTCGTCTTCAACAATAAGCACATTCATACGCAGGCAATTTACAATTTACCTTGTTTTTTATATATGGGTAGGGGATTAGATTTTTCTAATGCGGGGAGAGCGCAATCACCCACCCATCAATTTAACAAAAAAACAAATTGTAATATTTAATTGCCAGCTTTGTGAAATTAGCGCAATCAATTTAAAAGTATTAGTGTTAACCATTAAACGCATATTTTTTATATGAGACTTTCCATTATCCGCAAACCCATCAGAATTAATCCCGATCCGAAACGTGTTATAGCCAGATTCTTTTTTAATGGAAATGATAGAGCCAAAGAAGTAATCCAACGTGTGATGGATATCAGCGAGGATGTTGCTTTTGGCATAGTTTCGCCTCTATTGCAGGAATACTCCAAGCGCCACCGGAATATAACCCGTGCGCTGAACCGCAATTGTACGCGTTTAATGCCGCTGTTTAAAGAACTGGACATTGATTTTGACAGTATAACCGTGTACCGCAAGCTATTGATAGGCTCGTATTTTACACATGAATACTCTATCGAGTCAGCTGCGTTTTTTAATCCTTCTATTGTTGCTGATCCTGATCAAACCGAGCTGCACGAGGGGCAAAAGCGGGTAATTATCAGTTTCAGGGCCGTAGGCGAAGGGCATATATCATCCATTACCTTCCGTCGGGCGCTGATCGACCAAAACAATAAAATTACCGTATTGCCGGCCGGCAGTTATATTGATGAGGCCGAAATTGTGCGCAATGCTGTTTATAATAAAAAGCTATTTTTTGAAAAAGCGGCCGTTACCCAGATAGATATTAACGTTTTAAAAGAACTGGAAGGCAAGCTTGACCATCATTTTGAATACTCTAACCTGCGCCGCATTATTGTTGACTCGCAGGCATTACAGGAAACTGATTTAAAGAAACTGGAGTATGATAAGGTATTGTGGCTAGCCGATTCGTATTATGAAATAGTGTTTTCGTTAGATACTGATATATCCGACCGGGTAATATTCCCCATTTCGGAATACGAACGCAAGGGAATTGAAGATGCCCGCTTTGTGCATTTTATTGACGAGGATGGCAGCGCGGTATATTATGCAACCTATACCGCCTATGATGGTGCGCTAATAATGCCCAAATTGTTGCAAACTAACGACTTTATTAATTTTAAAATAATGCCGCTGTATGGTGCCGGTGCCCAAAATAAAAATTTAGCACTGTTTCCGCGTAAAATAAATGGGAAGTTTGCCATGATATCGCGTATAGATGGCTGCAACAACTATATTATGTACTCGGATAAGATAAACATCTGGGAAAAGCCCATTTTACTGCAAAAACCTAAGTTTACCTGGGAATTTATTCAAATTGGCAACTGTGGCTCGCCTATTGAAACTGAGCATGGGTGGATAGTAATTACCCATGGTGTGGGGCCAATGCGCCGTTATGTACTGGGTGCCAGCCTCATGAAGCTGAGTGACCCTGCTGTGGAAATAGGACGGTTAAAAGAACCATTGCTGGTACCCAACAGCGATGAGCGCGAGGGTTATGTACCCAACGTATTATACTCGTGCGGGTCTATTATTCATAACGGAAAGCTCATTATTCCATACGGTGTATCTGATTCATCAACAGCTTTTGCTGAGGTTGATTTGGCCGAATTGCTGGATAAATTGATTGCTGATGGTAGTGAATGATAGTAAATAAATACAAAACTGGCTTCACTTTTATACAGTCTTATAGCGCTCCAAAAATCTCTTAAACTTTTAGGTAAATAATTTTGTTAACAAGTGCCTTTTTATGATCGTATAGTCAAATTCTAAAATAAATTTTCGTAAAACGTTAATTAGCAAATTTTTGGCATGTGCCTTGCATAAGCTTATACGTATCTGCTAAATATAAGTTACAAGTTTTTGTATTTTATTAGTAGTGTGTTTATTACAGCTTATTTATGAAGATAAATTTTTACTCACATGGATCATTTTAGAGAAATAAAAAACAATCTTACCTGGCATAATGAGGGTAAGTTTGAGGTTGAGTTGATCAACGGAGTTATTACCAAACTCAATTTTTGTGAACCCGGAAAAGGCCCTGATGATTCAGGAAAGTGCCTTACTTCAACAAACTACAAGTTTTTGCAATCGGTGTATTATAGTCTTGGCGATCTTTTTGCTTTTATTGAAGAAGAAAATAAACGCCTCGGCTATAGCTATGCCCGCGCAGAAGAATTGAGGTCGGCTTATCACGAAGAAACAACAGAAGAGGTTTATCCCGCACTGTCTGATATAAAGATCAGGCCGTTAATTAACTACTCCAATCAAAAAGACCAAACTGGTCAGTCAATTGATGAGGGTAATTTAATGAGAGATCTTGGATAACCAGGCAATGATATACCTTCTTCTACCAAGCGTTACAAACAAACGCCTTAGCACAAATTCATTTTTCTACCAACAGAACGTCGTGGACGGGCGCTGGGTTGGTAGAAAATTTTAAGTTCTTTAGTCCACGTTCTGTGGAGATTTGATAAATTATTGTTTTTTTATTTAGGATGATTTTTTTCTTGTATTCCTCCACGATGTCATTTCGAACGAGGGTACCGAGGAGAAAACTTTTGCACCGTGCATTAACGTGCTCTGCATAGTTCGCATGGCATATCTTAAAAGATTTCTCGTTATCACTCGATGACAAGAAGGAGGAATGGCGATAGTATGCTGCTTATATCCCCTCCAATATCCGCTTATACAACCCCAGATAATCAGCTACCATTTTATCGCTGGAAAACTGCGAAAATGCCCATTCATGGCAGTCAATACGCTTTATATTGCTAATTTGACTAACCGCTTCGGCAGCTTCATCAATCGTATTTACCAAAAAACCTGTTTTTTGGTGCTTTATTAATTCGGGCATGGAGCCGCGGTTAAAGGCAATAACTGGGGTGCCGCAAAGCATGGCTTCGGCTACACTCATACCAAAAGGTTCATCAAAACTAATAGGATGCAGCAAGGCATAAGCATTTCCAAGTAAATTATTCCTTTTATCGGGGCCGGCGTTGCCCAGGTATGTGATCTGATCGTTTAGTTGCGGTTCTATCCGGTCCTTAAAATAATTTTCGTCCTGTATCAGGCCTGCTATCAATAACGGCCGATCGCTTTTTTTTGCTATTTCAATAGCTTCGGCGGTTCCTTTATGGGGATGGATGCGGCCAAAATAGAGCAGGTAGTTGTCGGGTATGCCGTTAAATTCAAAATTACCGGTATTTAGCCCGTTATAAACTGTTGCCAGGTAATTAAGTTCGGCGCTGCGATCACTATTGCTGATGGATATATAGTGGCCGCTATTATTATACTTTTTATAAACCGGAATTATTTGGGGCGATGAAAAGCCGTGTATGGTGGTAATAATGGGTGTTTTTATTAGGCCGGAATATGTTAAGGGCAAAAAATCAAAGTTATTGTGGATGATGTCAAAATCAGCAGCTCGTTCCATCAGGTTGCTGATATGCAGGCACTCTAAAACCTTGGCATCCTGTGTACGGTTTTCCTCATATCCCTCAGCGCAAACCGAAAAGAGTTTGGCATCGGTTAATGAATCGCCGGTGGCAAATAAGCTCACATCAACACCCAGCTTAACCAGCCCCTCGGTTATGTTTGATGCCACCTGTTCCCACGGGCCATAGTGCCGCGGTGGGGTGCGCCAGGCAACTGGCGCTAAAACAGCAACTTTCATTTAGCAGGTTTCCATAAACTGACCTATCTTGTTGTATTCGTATTCCAGTTCGAATGCCTTTAAAACAGTTAAGTGCGATATTAAATAAGCGAGCGTACTTTCGGCACCCTGGTTACGGTTTATGCCGGTTGGCAGTAAGCCATCACAGCATCCTTTGGTTTCATGATCATATAGTGGCGCGCGCAGGGTATTTTCACCCAAAAACCATTTATAGCTCAAAAACATTTTTTCGATATACTGCGGTTTGTGGAAAATTTTGTAAGCCTGAAAGTGCATCAATACCATAGCCATGGTTTCGATCGCCTGCTGATCAAAAGTTGGGAAAGCTCCCCCACGGTAATACCAGCCATCATTACCTACCGGACTTAAATAACCGTTGGATAAGGTTAATTTATCCAGAAAAGCCATTGTTTTTAAAGCCACCTGCTTTACCTCATCGTTACCCGTAATTTCGCACGAATGCAGCAGCGCCAATGGAAGTATAGCGTTATCGTAGGTCATTTTTTCCTCAAACCATTGCCAATCCTCCGACTGGTTGGCTTCATAAGCATCGATTAAAGGTTGGGTAAGACGTACCATTTCGTTAATCATACCTTCATCGCCCGGCACCACTTTTAAATACAAACTAATACCAATAATGGTATTGGCCATGCCCCTTAAATGTTTTAAAGCTTTAAAGTGAGGGAACGATTTGTGGAAGATTTCCAAAGCAAATTCCCTGTATGAATTGCTTGCGGCACAGCCAATTAAATATCCCAGCGCCCAAATAGTGCGCCCGAAAGAATCTTCGGACCCTACCTCATCCAAATATTGCCTGTTAAAACTTAAAAAGTTGCGGAAATTGCCATCGTCAGTTTGCATGTAGTGGATGTAGCTCAGATATACCGGCAACAATTCAAAGGCATCCTGGCTTTTACTACGCTGATACGCCATTAAAGCCATAATAAGCGCCCGTGCGTTATCATCCAAACAATAACCCTCCTTTAAATTGGGTATTCCGTATTTGGCATGCTGCACAATGCCGGTATCATCAGTTAGCCGTAAAACATGGGTTAAGCTAAATTTGGGCATTATTTCGGGGTCAACAATGCTATTTTTTAATATTTTGTCGCTAAAGTCGTGTGTTGCACAGGCTTCGCGGGCTACCTTAATATATTCGCTGCCAATTACGGGCCAGCGCAGGTGCAGGCCATAATCATAGGCATTTTCTTTCAGCTCATTTAACAGACGATTTTGATCCAGTAGTTCGTTTACGTTTTCGGCCAGTGCATCGGCATTTTTAAAGTCGAACAAACGGCCGCGGTTATTGGCCAGTAATTCGGTAGCATGCCAGTAGGGTGTTGATACCACTGCCGCACCTGCCCCCACCGCATATGATAAGGTGCCACTGGTGATCTGCGCCTCGTTTAAGTACGGGGTAACATAAATTTCGGCTGCCGTCAAATAATCAACCAGCTCAGCTTCTGATACAAACTTGTTAATGAAACTGAGGTGTTTGGATACATTAAGCTGCGCTGCCAGTGTTTTAAGGTGATCACGATATTCCTCGCCCGAGCTTTTAATAACACCGGGATGCGTGTTGCCCAGCACTACATACATCACATCAGGATGTTTGGCCACTATTTGTGGTAATGCTTTTATTACAGTTTCTAAGCCCTTATTGCGGCTTATCAATCCAAAAGTTAATAGCACCCTATGGTTTTTAAAGGGAGTTAAGTTTTTTACCGGGTTGTTTTCGCTGGCTTCTACGTCGGGCACGCCATGTTCTATAATTTGTATCTTTTCGATAGGTACGTCATAAATGGTTGTAAGAAACTTTACCGCCCTGTTGCTCATCACTATTATTTTTGACGATTGCTCGGCAATTTCGCGGATGATAATACGCTGTACATAGCTTGGATCTTTTAAAATAGTATGTAAAATAGATATGAGCGGTTTCTCCAACCGATTAATGAGTGGCAAAATATAAATGCCGCTCTCGCCGCCGTAAATGCCAAACTCGTGCTCCATAATACAAACATCAGCATCGCTGGTGTTGATATAGCTGGCCGCGCGGATATAGTCTTTTTGGTGATTTTGCCTGATGATATATTTCACCTCCTCCGGATACTCATATTCCTGTAAGTTTTCAGAATCATTTAACGCCACTACAAAGCCGCCTCTCAACAATGAGCCCGCGTTGGGGAAGTTGGCGTTTATGGCATGCATCAAATTGTTGTTAAATGTTGCAATGCCACATTCGCGGGGAGGATAGGTTGATATATATGCTATTTTCATAAATTTTGCAGAAGATGTTTATTTATTAACGCCCTTTTTATAGAATTGTTTAACCTACTGACTTAAAAAAAGTGCATTATTGACTATTTAAGCGCGCTTTTTTGTAAAATCAGTAGGTTTTAGTACTTCTACCTTACATTAACCATAAACTATACCAATTTAATTAGAAGTAGAATGGGAAGGGCACAGCGTTGACCAAACATGGCCGTTTGATCGTTTATTTTTTTCTACTACAAATGGCAAAGAGGAGTCGAATAAAAATGGAAATTTTACCAACCCTCTTTATCGTATGGGGGCAATGCTGTTAAGTTAAGAAAAATAAACGATTAATTCTCGACTTACCGAACATCTCCGCCTAACAGTGGATTATTCCCCCTTTATGGCGAGCTATAAAGAGGGAATATTAGCGCGAATGCATTGGCGTGTGGACTCACCCTGTCATCGCTACGCTCGACATCCCTCTCTATGGCGAGCCATAAAGAGGGAAAGAAAAAAACAAAAACTTTTCAACCCTCTTTGCGAAGTAGAGAGGGTCGACGGGCGGAGCCTCGTCGGGGTGAGTCTACCCTCCGCGCGACATTTACCCAATTCCCTCTCAAAAAAATAATCTTTTAATGACAATACCTTCCGCTATACTTCTCATCTTTGAAAAAAAATGAAACTATGCCCAATCTGTTCTCACCTATAAAAATTAAAAATATTGAATTAAAAAACCGTATAGTGGTATCGCCCATGTGCGAATATTCCAGCGTTGACGGCTTTGCTAACGATTGGCACCTGGTACATCTGGGCAGCCGCGCCGTTGGCGGCGCCGCGTTAATTATTACCGAAGCCATAGCTGTATCGCCCGAAGGTCGTATCAGTCATGGTGATTTGGGTATTTACAAAGATGAACATATCGAAAACCTGAAACGAATAACAGATTTTGCTCATCAGCATGGTGCTTATATAGGTACACAGTTGGCACACGCAGGGCGTAAAGCCAGTCATGAAGTTCCGTGGAAGGGTGGCAAGCAAATATCTGCTGGCGAGCCCAATGGATGGAACGCCGTTGCGCCAAGTGCATTGGTGTTTTCGGATACTGAGATAGCCCCGCTTGAATTGGATAAGACCGGAATTGAAAAAATAAAAGCCGATTTTAAAGCTGCGGCTAAACGCACACTGGCTGCGGGTTTTGATGTGATTGAACTGCACGGCGCACATGGTTACCTGATCAATGAGTTTTTGTCGCCCTTGAGTAACTACCGTACTGATGAATATGGTGGTTCGTTTGAAAACCGGATCCGCTTTTTGCTGGAGGTAATTGAAAGCGTGCAGGAAGCGTGGCCCGCCGAAAACCCGCTGTTTGTGCGTATATCAGCCACTGAATGGACCGAAGGCGGCTGGACCGCCGATGATTCTATTGCCCTGGCTAAAGTACTGATTAATAAAGGTGTTGATTTGATTGATTGTTCAACAGGTGGCAATGTTGCTACCGCCAAAATTCCGGTTAAACCTGGTTACCAGGTTGAGTTTGCCGACAAGATTAAAAAGGGAAGCGGCATATTAACCGGTGCAGTGGGTATGATAACAGAACCCAAACAAGCAGACGAAATTATACAGGAAGGCGAGGCCGACCTGGTGATTATGGCCCGCGAATTTTTACGCGACCCTTATTTTCCGCTGCGGGCCGCACATGTATTGAACCAGGATACTAAATGGCCGCTTCAATATGAAAGAGCTAAATGGCAATAAAAAATTATTAATTTTGAATCCGTTTCCGGGGTGGTAACATCCCGGATTTTTTTTAAGCATATGAAAAAATACCTGTCGTTAGTTACGTTTTCGCATACCATATTTGCCATGCCTTTTGCCTTTATCGGCTTTTTTTTGGCGGTAACCACCACCAGCTACCATTTTGAATGGCAAAAACTGGTGATGATGGTATTTTGTATGGTATTTGCCCGTAACTCGGCAATGGCTTTTAACCGCTATCTGGACAGGGATATCGATATCAAAAATCCGCGTACTAAACAGCGGGATATTCCGGCAGGCAGAATTAGTCCGGCGGCAGCATTAACTTTTACCATTAGCAATTGTTTGCTGTTTATAGGCACCACCTGGTTTATTAATCCTTTGTGTTTTTACCTGTCGCCGGTAGCATTGCTGGTTGTATTAGGTTACAGCGCTACCAAAAGGTTTACGGCACTTTGTCATCTGGTTTTGGGTTTGGGGCTTTCGTTGGCACCTATCGGGGCATATCTGGTGGTAACCGGGCAGTTTGCCTTAACGCCCTTATTTTTTTCGTTGGCAGTATTATGCTGGGTAAGTGGTTTCGATATTATTTACGCTTTGCAGGATGAAGACTTTGACCGTAACGAAAACCTGCACTCCATCCCCGCATGGCTGGGTAAGGTGAATGCTTTAAGGTTATCAACCTTTTTACATGTGCTTTCTGCATCTTTTGTAATAATGCCGGTGTTTTTCACACAGGTAGGCGTGCTTTATTATGTGGGGATATTATTTTTCTGTAGTATGCTGATCTATCAGCACTTGCTGGTTAAACCAAACGACCTGAGCCGCGTAAATTTTGCCTTTATGACTACCAATGGCATTGCCAGTGTGGTATTTGCTGTTTTCTTTTTGTTAGACAGGGTATTTTTAAAGTAGCGGGCAGCGGCTACCCCTGAATTTTTCTCACATCTCACATCTCAAATCTCATATCTAAAATTTACATTTGGGGCATGAGTATCGTTGTTGAATCATTAACCAAAGTTTATGGTGCCCAAAAGGCCGTAGATCGCATTAGTTTTAGCGCAGCACCAGGTGTATTGGGTTTTTTAGGTCCTAACGGGGCGGGGAAATCAACCACCATGAAAATATTGACCACCTTTATTCCCCAAACTTCGGGTAAAGCGTCGGTATGTGGTTTTGATGTAGAAAGACAACCGCTGGAGGTTAAACGCAACATTGGCTATCTGCCCGAGAATAATGCGCTTTATTTGGATATGTATGTAAAAGAATCGATGGCTTTTATTGCCAGCATACACCAAATGGCATCGCCCCAAAAACGCATTGACGAAGTAATTGAACTAACGGGGTTGGTACCTGAACAACACAAAAAAATAGGACAGCTTTCAAAAGGTTACCGTCAAAGGGTGGGGCTGGCCCAGGCTATTTTACACGACCCGCAAGTACTGATACTGGATGAGCCCACCTCGGGCCTTGATCCTAACCAACTGATAGGCATCCGCCAGTTGATCCTCGATTTGGGTAAAACAAAAACGGTTATCCTGAGTACCCATATTATGCAGGAAGTTGAAGCAGTATGTACCCA
>JABDEQ010000054.1 GCA_013286985.1 Bacteroidota bacterium
GGATGCGTAATTCAGGGTGAAACAAGGCATTTTGATTTTATTTGTAATGCCGTAGCAAATGGCATTAGTAATGTTTCGTTAAAATATTCAAAACCTGTTATATTTGGTGTATTAACTACCGATAACCAGCAACAAGCGATTGATCGTGCTGGTGGTAAGCATGGCAATAAAGGTGTTGAAGGAGCAGTAACAGCTATTAAAATGGCTAATCTTGCTGAAACCTTAAACGCTTGATTTACGTTTAACTACATAAGTCCGAAAAAAATGATGAAAAAAATATTTTACGTAGCGCTTATCGCTTTCGTACGCTCCCTGGTATAAAGCGTTGGTTATAGCAGAGTTCCATTCGGCAACAACTATTCCAAAATGGTAAGGCGCTGCTGATGGTACATCAGTTTCTGAAAAATCAGATAAGTTTTTTTGCTGGGTAGCCATGATTTTGAGTGATTAGAGATTGGAGATTGGAGATTAGTGATTTTGGCCTGCCTTATCACTAATCTCTGATCTCTACTTAACTATAGCTTCGCTTCTGCGCGTGCAATATACTCGTCGATATTCTGAGCTTGTGGGCTTTCAGGATAATCGCTTTTTATCTTTTTATAGGTATCAACTGCTGATTTATTATCATTGGTAGCTTCATAAACCAGGCCTAATTTTTTAAAATACATTGGTGTTAAAAAGCTATTGTTTGCTTTATCAGCTGCTTTTTTGAAATAAGTTTCAGCTTTGTCGTAATCTTTCAATTCAACATAAGCATCACCTGCATCACCTGAAGCTTCTGCTGCAACCATGCTGTCATCGCCTCTATAGCTGGTTAAATTATCTATTGCTTTTTGGAACTCGCCTTTATTTAAATAAGCAGTACCTAAATAGTAATAAGCCAGGTTAGCAGCTTTTGTATTGCTGTATTCGCTGATGATCTTTTCAAATCCTGGATAACCCGCATCGCCATTGATCGCTTTATCCCAATCTTTTTTGGCCCAGAAATCCTGCGCTTTATGCATTTGGTTTGAGGCAACAATTTCACGCGGGCCCATATAAAATTTTTGATAAGCAAAGTATATCGCAATCATGGCAATAATGGCGCCACCTATAAATATTAAGCTTTTTTGGTTCTCGCGTACAAACCTTCCTGTTTGTCCAAATTCATTTCCTTCTACAATAACCTTGGTATTGGCCTGGGTCTTTGACATTTCTATTCTAAAATTAAGTGTGCAAAAATACAATTTTCAAGTTTTCTGGCAATACTTTAGCATTAAATTATTTATGACGCAAATATTACACTTCAATTAACCGTAATTATAGCCTAACCTGAAGGGTAATAAAGAAGCTCCGCGCATCAGCAGGGATAATTCCCGGACCGGGATAGCTATCGGCCCGGCGCGTAAAATATTTGGCATTAGCCAGGTTATTGATTGAGCCTTCCAAACTGAAAACTTTACTTAGCATATAGCTTGCCGACAGATCCATAACCGTATAGGCCGGTACCAGGCCATTTACCGCACTGGGTGTAAACACAGCATTAGTTGCATCAGTAAACTGCGAACTGGTGTATGCCAGCTGATAACTGGCCGAAAGTTTTTTGTATTTATAAGATAAGCCCGTTTTAAATATACAATCAGGAGCAAGCTCAACTTTTTTATTGTTGATAGCGGTGTTTTTAACATCAATATAACGGGCATTGATTAAAGCCAGGTTGGTGAAAATTGATAAATTGGTGTTTTTGGTATCGGCATGAATAAAATGAAGTACTTCTAATTCGGCGAATGATTCAAAACCAATATTTTGTGATACGCCAATATTGGTGCGGTATTGAAAAGTGTTAAAGTTTGCATCCGATGATTGATAGGTGCCGATTCTGTCGTTATAATAAATATCAAACACGCTTACATCGTAATTAAAGATCGAAGCTATATTTCCACGCATCCCTATATCAGCCGAATAACCTGTTTCATCCTTCAAATTTGGATCAACCACGGTAGTTTTTACTACCGAATAAAGATCGCTGAAATTAATTGCCCTGTAGTTTTGCGATACATTGGCATAAAATTGCATGGCTTCTTTTTGGTAATAGCTAAACCCAAGGCCGCCTATCACAAAATGCCTTTCGCTGTTTTTAACATCCTGCGTTAGCTGATCATAAATAACATTGCCTGCTCCGTCGGTATTAACAGTTCTGTACGAGCCATCAGCTTTGGTAATAATGTTTTCGAACCTTACGCCAGGAATAATGCTGAATTTTGGGGTGATGCGGAATATATTTTCGGCAAATAGGGCTACATTATAATTCGGGAAATTATAATTTGAATAGGCGTTCACGTCCGTTGGCGAACTGCCATAATTAAAATCGGAAGCATTGCCTGTTGAACCATCGTTACCTAAACCCTGTTGCCGGTTGGTGAAACCCCGGTAATATCTAAATCCTATTAATAGGTTTTGTGGCGTTTCATTTATTTTATAGCTATATAAAAGGCGGCTCTCATTGCCGTAATTGGTATATTTATCTTTAAACAAATCGCGGTCCCCACCTAAATCCGGGCGACTGATCAAATCCGTAAGATCGCCCACGGCATCCCTATCAGCCAACAGGCCAAAAAAGCGGGAATTAAATTTAAGATTGTCGTTGATTTTATAATTCAATATTAAGGCACTCAGGTTCCAGTCAACCTTAAACCAGTTGCGTGTTCTTACTGATTGCTGCGGATCTGCAGCAAACTCGGCATCGGTGAGCCCACCCGGTTGGTGAGCAAGGTAATCCATATGGGTGTATTGAAAATCGATAGAAAGATCTTTTGTTGCATTGTAGGTAACAGAGGCGTAGGCTGTATTTACGTTGAAGTTTGAATTTGGCCGCCAGCCATCGCCAGATTTATGCTGATAAAATGCATAATACTGTACTTTGCCCGTGGTGCCCCCAATGCTATTGGTTTCATTCAAAAAGCCCCATGATCCAACAGTTTCGCGCGAGGTAATTTCAAAGGGTTTATCGGCGGTACCTTCGTTGAGCTTAAAATTTACCAGTCCGCCAAACTGTGTACCGTATTGTAGGGACGAAGCCCCTCTTAATATTTCAATTCTGTTAACTAACTCTGCCGGGGGCGTATAATAGCTTTCAGGATAACCCAAGGCATCGGCACTGATATCATAACCATTTTGCCGGGTATTAAAATTGGTAATCCGGTTGGGGTTTAATCCCCGGCCGCCAATACCTAGCTGGATCCCCGCACCATCACTTTCCCATATATTTAAGCCTGCTACCTTCGAATAAATTTGCCGGGTATTATTGCTGGCTTTATTGGCTACTATATCATCCATTACAATTACTTCACTTTTTTTGCCGGCATTAATGGTGGTGCCGTCAACAGCTTTTAAGCGGGCAATGCCAAATGTTTTCTCTTTTTCGGCCTGTACGTTTACATCTTTTAGCTGCTGTACATTTTCTTCCATCACAATATTGACAATGAGATTGCCGCCGACGTTTAGTTCCCTGGTTAAGGACTTGTATCCTATAGCAGAAATTTGCAGGGTATACTTGCCCGGTTTAATATTTTCGAGATGATAATTACCGGATGAGTCGCAGGAAGTTTTATACTTTGTATTGATTAAAAAAACCGACGCATTGGCTATAGCCGAACCCGAAACACCATTAGCTTTACCTTTTATAGTAAAGCTTTGAGCATTTGATTTAAAAGAGATAAGTGCAAATAATAAAGGGATCAGTATAAAAATTCTTTTCATTTCTGTTTTTCGTTAAATGGAATGATCCATTTTTTTATGGCCGAATGATTCCTGCTCATTGGCGAGGTTTACGGTGGTATCAATGTACAACCTGCTGCCGCTGCCGTTAAGCGTCACATAGCTTTCGGCAGTTACTATGGGGTTTTTGATGCCCTTTTTTTCATACTGCTGCGCCAGGAAATGAGCATATTGTAATATCATATCAGGCTGGGTAGCCATCTGGCTTTCCTGAAAACCGGTAAGATATTGTGCGTTTATAATCTCCGTTCTTTTGCCTGTTGCCGGGTCTTTTATGTGAAAAAATGCAGTGCCACCCTTTTCCATCAGCATTACCCGCCAGGAAAAACGATAGCCTTCTTCCGTCCAGTAAAGCTTGCCGGGATAAAGTAAATACCTGAACGGGAGCAGTAATTGTAAGGTGAAGTGTATCAGTAATATCCCAAAAATTAGTTGAGGAGCAGCGGTTTGATATACTTTTTTTTGTGGCTGATGACCGGGAGATTTGAAGAACCGTCTTAAAAAATCGATAATCTTCAGATGCGTTTTTTCTGAAAAGAAAATAACAGTAACCAGTATCATTATATAGGGGAACATGCCTATTTTAAAAAACCAGCCGGTTACCACATGAAAAATCACTACCAGCACATAAGCCGGTTTCCTTGTTTTGGGAATCAGCAATAAAAAACCGATAACCAGATCGAACAACGCGCCGAACCAGCTAAACACATAAGCTACCCATAACTGTGTAAGCAAACCGCCTATAATGGGTAAGTGACTACTTGCGGGTAACCATATTTTTAAGGGCATGGCAGCAATAAGCCAATCATAAGTGAGTTTTGATACGCCTGCAAAAAAATAAACCAGCAAAAGCTGCAGTTTAAATATATTGATGACCCATGCCGGTACATGTGTTACAGCAGCCAGACGGGGCCTTAGTAAAACATCGACAGAAAAATAGCGGTTGGCAGGTACCCATATCATTAAAAAGGCCATTATACTTATTAGGTAATAATGGTTCAAATAGGTGGTTTTGTCCAGCAGCTCAACATAGGTAAAACCGAAAAAAAAAGTTATGGCGGCCGCCCTGTAAAACAAGCCGATGGTAATCAATATGCTTGCAGCTATCAATACGGCAAACAGCGTGTACATCCCGGCGGCGTCCATCGGTTTTACCCAATCAAACCCGTAAAAGGTAAAATGAAACTTAGGCGTAATGTAAAAAGCCTTAACCCATCCTTTTAATAAAAAACGTACAACGCAAATAAACATAATACCGCCAAAAGCCATGCGGAGCACAGCCAGTGGGGCAATATGTTTATCAGTTTTAAAAAAGGAATTAAAACCTTGTTTAATAATATTGAACATGACACTAATCTCCGTCAGTATCACCATAGGTGATCAAAATTCCTAAAGCCGAAGGCATATCTGTTTTAAGTAATACCGTTTGCATTTGTAAAGCAGTATAAGCTGCATTTACACCGGCTGCATTACCGGTTATTTGAAGCGCCAGCGGATCAGATAACGCCTGAAGTTTAGCAGTAGCCGCAGCAAACTGTGCTAAAATGGCAGTATTGAGCGATCCCCCATTATACTGGGCGTTGGCTTGCGTTAAATAATCATCAAAACCTAAACCATCGCCCTGGGCACTTTTTCCCTGGTAAATATTTTGGATAGCCTGTAAATGCAATAGGGACAGTTGAAGCGATATTTTTGAATAATAAGCCTGAACTTTTGTTGGAAACGTAGTCCCCATTGATTGTATACCCAGCGGAATGCCTATTTCATAATTTTTAATTACTTCAAAATCCTGGTTAAGCTCGTTGGTTAACATGCCCACCGAACTGCCAACATCCGTCCCGGCGGCGGCAATAAAGGTAGCGGGATAGGTTGTTTTCCAGGCGGTTAATACATTGGTTGCCTTGGTTTTAATAATGGTCGATACGGCTGCCAGGTAAGCCTTGCGGTTAGTAGCCTGGCTATCTGTAGTATATTGTACAAGTATGGCGTTGTTATCTGCTCCGGTGCCAAACAGCAAATAGTCAATGGCGGGCAGGCCTTGTGCAGGTAAGGCCGATAGCGATGCCAGGTTATACGAGCCTGTGTTTACATTGTTGGTTATCTGGGTAACATCGGCAGGGAATGTGTTGAGGCTGATTCTTAAATTTTCGGTAGCTGCAGGGCCAAAATCAAAGGTGGAAACGGCTTGCCATTTTTGGTAGGCTGTTTTAAAGGTGGCTTGTAAGCTGCCCAGTTTAATAAGATCCGGACTGGCGTTAAAGGCAGCGATAGATGAATCTAAACTCACAACTGAGGTCTGGAAAGAAACATAGCCGGGTATTATAATATTGGTACTCAGGTTGGTCAGCATCCCTTTTCGGTCGAAGCCGGTGCTGCCTGCTGATGGGGTTGTGCCTGATTTTTTACAAGCCTGAAAAGCCGCCACTGCAACTAACGCAATGATGGCCGGACGAATGAATTTAGTAAACATATTTTTTTATTTCTGGTGATTTAATGGTTAAGCTTTTAAATCATAAAGCCGGGCATTGCTAATGCCCGGCTTTATAGCTTTTTACAGGATATCCTTTACATCCTGAAAGTTGTATTGTGTTGCAATAGCATTTTGAATGTTATTGATGTCGGTAGTGGTAAGGTCCCAGAAATTTTTAGGGAACAGGGCCAATATGGCGGCTATCTGTGCATCGGTAATTTTACGGGCCGGGTTGTATTTTAACGAGTTTACAAAGCCATAGCATTCCGAAAGTGCACTGTTTCTTTTTACGTTATCGGTTAAAGCTGCTTTAATTTCGTTTATTTCCTGTAATGCTGCGGCTCCGGTCATTCTTTCAAATGTTTGCATAATAATAGCAGCCTGAGCCTGGGTAGTCGGCATATCTTTATTGGTAATAGCCGCACGGCCCTTTAAAAAAGCGCTCATTAGTATAGCATTGGCATGAAATCCCGAATCTATCTGGGTGGTGTAACTTCCCCAGTAAACTGCGCCCGTTTTGTTGGTAGGGAAATCAATAGGAACGCCCCAATAGCCAAATGCAAGATCCCAGTTATGTTCCATAGCTGTTCCGCTGCCGGCAACAACGGTATTATTATCAACAGAGCTGCTGATGCCGTTGGCCATATAGTTGTTTACAATTTCATAGCAAATTAAACCGCCCATTATGCTTTTCTTAAACACCTGGGCATAATTAACACCCGTAGCTGTTTGCGGATACTTTGATGTCGGTGTAACGCTGCTCGCGCCAATACCAGCAACACCGCGACTGGCAGTTTGAGTCGACTGGCTGACCATTACAATGCTGTCGATGTAGTTTTGTACATCGGTTTGTAAAAGCGCAAAACATTGGTCCTTCACCTGTATGCCCGAAGTATTGGAGGCGGCGGCAGCAAAAGGTGCATTGGTATTGGTAAACATGTTTAGCAGCCTTTGGCCATCAACAACAGCGCCAGTGGTTGAGGTGTTCATCAGGTTTACCATTTCGGTAACCATGCTTAGCCGGGTGGTGGCATCAGAATAGTTTACGTTGGCAAAATTGTAGGTAGTTGGAACAGTATAGGTAGGGGTAGGGTCTGTTTTTGCAGCTGATTTTTTACAGCCTTCTGTAACTGCCAATGTTATAGCAAGTACACTGAAAATGGTAAAGTATTTTTTCATATTGAGCTTGTAGGATTAATTTTTATTACGGCTCAAAATTATCGGTAAGTACCGGGGAGCACAATACCCCCAAGGAGGTAATTTATAATAAGTCTAAATAAAAATAACATCGTTAATTGATTTTGCTGGTATAAAGCATCAGGTCGGCGGCGTTTTTAAATGTGAAGCCTATTTTTTTGATGATATTTTTTCGATGGGTTTTTATAGTGTGGATGCTTAAGAAAAGCTTTTCAGCAATTTCCTTATTCGTCATTCCGGCTGATATTAAATGAATGATCTCTGTTTCACGGGCTGACAGCATGGATGTATCGCTATTCCCCTTTAGTTCCGGCTGATCGCCAAAAAGCGTTTGGATGGTTGTTTTGCAATAAAACTGTTCATCTTTTGCGGTTGCATAAATGGCCAGTATAATATCTGTATAGCTGCATTCTTTACATACGTAATGTTTTAGTCCGATGTTTATGAGTTCAATAATGCCTTCTTTTTGTTGCCGGTTTGATAGCACCAGGATTTTGGCAAAGGCAAACTGCTCCTGAATATTTTTTATGGCAGCAACAGCAAAATGGTTATAAAAAGGATCAATAATAATTACATGCGGCTTCAGGTTAATGGCAAGCTGTTCAATTTCCGTAATACTTTTACCCTCACCAATTACTTTTATATTTTCGGCATGCTGTAGTACGGCCATCAGCCCTTCGCTGGTTAATAATTGGTTATCGCATAGTAAAACTTCAATCATTGTTATTATTTAGTCTAATTCTAAACAATGGTACGAAGGTATTTTAAATACAGTTGCTTTGCAGTATATTTTTAAATAAAAATGGCAGGCTGATTATTAAACGCATCATAATTAATCCCCAATCTCTAACAGCTAATCACTAAATTTGGAAAATGTATTTGCAGCAGTTATCCGTTATCAACTTTAAAAATTACGCCGAAGCAGAGCTTACTTTTAGTGAAGGCGTAAATGTATTTACCGGAAATAACGGCGCCGGTAAAACTAACCTGCTCGATGCAATTCACTATCTGTCGTTATGCAAGAGCTATTTTAACCCCATTGATAGTCAGCAGATAAAACAAGGGACCGACTTTTTTATAGTTACCGGCAATTTTAATAAGAATGATAAGCACGAAGCGGTAGCCTGTTCAGTAAAGCGCAATCAAAAGAAACAATTTAAACGCAATAAAAAAGATTACCAGCGTCTGGCCGATCATATCGGGCTGTTTCCGCTGGTGATGGTATCACCTTATGATATTAGTATTATTATTGAGGGTAGCGAAGAAAGAAGGAAATTTATCGACAATGTGATATCACAAACTGATAATGCCTACCTTGATGAACTGATTATATATAATAAGGTATTGCTTAACCGCAATGCAATGCTGAAGCTTATTGCCGATACCGGCAGATACGACCCCGGTTTAATGGAGGTGCTTGATGAGCAGCTTACTGTTTCGGGCACGCGTATTTTTGAAAAGCGTAAGGCATTTATGGAGAGCTATACCGAAATATTTAATAGCCATTATCGTTTTTTAAGTGATAATGCCGAGGAGGTAGAGCTGATTTACGAGTCGCAATTATTGCAGGATGATTTTGCCGGACTGCTGAAAAAAAGTATTGAAAAGGATCGCGTTCTTGAACGTACCACCATGGGGATACATAAAGACGATTTGCAGTTTGCTATTCATGGCATGCCGATGAAAAAGTTTGGCTCGCAGGGGCAGCAAAAATCGTTTCTGATTGCGTTAAAATTGGCTCAGTATAGCTTTTTGTACAGGCAAAATGGTTTTAAACCTATATTACTGCTCGATGATATTTTTGATAAGCTGGATGATCAACGAGTTACCAAACTGATGCAGATGATATCAAACCACGATTTTGGGCAGGTTTTTATCACCGATACTAATGTTAACCGGGTTAAAAATATTTTTAATGAAATTGGGGTTGATATAAACTTATTTAAAGTTAAAGGAGGCGAAATAGATGCGTAAGGCAAACGATAAATCGTTAAAAGAGGCAATTGAACAAATGCTGCAGGTTTATAAAATAAAACAGCGGTATGATGAAACAGCCATTATAGCCTCGTGGCCCGAGTTGGTGGGTGCGCCGGTAGCTAACCGTACCAAGGAAATATTTATACGTAATCAGAAGCTGTTTCTTCGCATAGAATCGTCCGTAATAAAAAACGAACTGATGATGATGCGTTCGCAGATAATCGAGAAGATAAACGAAAAGGCGAAAGGAATATTAGTAGACGAGATTATTTTTCTCTAGAGCGCCATCTTGGAAAAAATGTTCTGAAATTCAAATCGTCGCTCATTCTTGAAAAGGCTAAAATAAATAATCCGGGTACTATAAAAGCAAGTTGCGCTTCGGGGTGGGTTCTGTATAATAATATGGTTCCTGAAACTAATACTACAATAAGTAACGTATATAAAATATATTTAAGTAATAGTTTCATTGTTTTATTTAGTTTATAATTAAGGCATTATGGCAGATCGGAAAATCTGGGCAATATCATAAAAATATGCACTTATTTTCAAATAAACAAAATAAAAATATAGCCAGGCGCTCTTTCTGTTAAAAAAACGCCCGGCTTTTTAATATATTGTTAGAACTTTTCAAGACCTGAGAAGAAGAAAGCGCCTTCAATGTTAGCGTTTTCGTCAGAGTCAGAGCCATGAACGGCATTTGCACCAATTGATTGTGCATACAAATTACGGATGGTTCCTTTGTCGGCCTTTGCCGGATCAGTAGCACCAATTAATTTACGGAAATCTTCAACAGCATTGTCTTTTTCAAGAATTGCCGCTACAATGGTACCTGATGACATAAAGTCAACCAGTTCGCCATAAAAAGGACGTGCTTTATGAACTTCATAAAATTTGCCGGCAGTTTCCTGGCTTAATTTAGTGTACTTCATAGCAGTTATTTTAAAACCGCTTTTTATTATTTGATCTAAAATTGCACCAATGTGGCCGTTTGCAACAGCATCGGGCTTAATCATGGTAAATGTTTTATTAGTTTCCATCAGAAATTTGTTGTTTATGTATTTTTAAATGTGATGCAGGATGCTTTGTTTATTGCCCCAACTCTCCTTGTTGAAACATTTTGACCCATCCTGCAACGGGCTGAATAATTTGCCGCAAAAGTAGCTTTTTACAATTAAAACATAAAGGCTTTACATTAAAATAGATACCTGTATTTGATTTATTTATTTAGCTTTGCAGCTCTTTTTTTAAATTGATGTTAGATATAGCCACGCTTGCTGAACTTTTAGCAAAGCCCCAAAAAATAGTTATCACTACCCATCATAAACCTGATGGCGATGCAATGGGTTCGTCTTTGGGTTTATATAATTATTTAATTCAGCAAGGCCATCACGCTAAAGTAATAACCCCAACCGACTATCCGGATAACATAAGCTGGATGCCCGGTAATGACGACGTTATTATTTATACCGAAAATTTAGAACAGTCGGCCCAATTGATTGCCGATGCCGATATCATTTTTTGCCTTGACTTTAATGCATTGAGCCGCATTAATAACATGGGCATATTGGTTGGCGAAAGCGCTGCCAAAAAAGTGATGATTGATCATCACCTGGAGCCTGCCGATTTTGATGATTACCGTTATTGGGATATTAATGCCTGTGCAACCGCCCAGCTGGTTTATAAATTTATTGTTAAAGAGCTGAATAATAAACAACTCGTTAATAAAGATGTAGCCACCTGTCTGTATACCGGTATCATGACCGATTCAGCATCATTTTCATTACCCAATACAACAGCCGAAGTACACCGCATAGTGGCCGATTTAATTGACGCTGGTGCGCAAAGTTATCAGATCCACCAGTTGGTGTTCAATAACTCGTCCGAAAGCAGGTTACGCTTTTTGGGGATGTGCTTGTCAGAGAAGCTGGAAGTTTTAGAGGAATACAATACGGCCCTGATAACCGTTAGTAAACAGGATCTGGAGAAATATAATGTGGTAACAGGCGATACAGAAGGTATAGTAAATTATGCATTGTCAATTACAGGTATTAGATTAGCGGCCTTTATTGTTGAACGTTCTGACATGGTTAAGCTTTCGCTGCGGTCGAGAGGTGAGTTTCCGGCAAATGATATTTGTAAAAAATATTTTAATGGAGGCGGCCACCGTAACGCAGCAGGCGGAATGTCAAACAGCAGCCTTGAAGAAGTAGTAAATCAATTTAAATTAATATTACCCGAGTACAAAAAACTATTAATACAATAAACTTAAAAATGAAAAAAAGACTGATGTTTTTAGCGCTTGCAGCCATCGGATTGGCAAGTTGCAATGGTGGATTTAAAAAAGGCGAAGGAGGATTGTTATACAATATTATCACAGAAAAATCCGGACCTAAAATTCAAGCCGGCGATTTTGTGGCCCTTAACTTAACCTTAAAAACTGATGCCGACTCGGTAGTTGGCAGCACTTATGATAATGGTCTGCCATTTATGCAACAGATACAAAAACCACAGGCTGCTGGTGATATCATATCGGGTATACAAAAACTAAGTGAAGGCGATAGCGCAATAATTAAGGTCAATATCGATTCATTAAGCAAAGGCCACCCACGTCCGCCGGGCTTAAAAGGTAAATACCAGGTTTATATTATTAAAGTTGAAAAAGTTATTTCAAAAGGAAACTTAACCGACCAGGTTTTCCAGGGCCGCGAACAGGCTTATGTAAATACTATTTTAGATGGTTTGAAAAAATCAGAGCCGGTAAAGCTTAACAAATACATTGCCGATAACAAACTTAACGTTACCAAAACCGACTCAGGCTTATTCTATCAGATCACTAAACAAGGTGAAGGTGTAAAACCGGTTGCCGGCGATACTGTTGTAGTTAACTACACACTTAGATTAGTTTCTAATAAAATTTTAGAAACCAGCATAAAATCTGAAGCTGTTAAAAATAAATTACCTATTAACCCAATGAACCCTTACAAGCCTATTCGTTTTGCTATTGGTACAAAAGGAATGATAAAAGGTTGGGATCAGGGTATGCAATTGTTAAACAAAGGTGCTGAGGCCAAATTCCTTATCCCTTCAAGCCTGGCTTACGGTCAGCAGGGTGCAGGTCAAATACAGCCTTATACTTCGCTTATATTTGATATCCAGTTACTTGATGTTGTTCACCCAAATCCAAATGCTCCTAAACCAGTAGCTCCGGCTTTGCTTGGACATCCACAACAAGTTAGATAATAATTAAATCTTATACAGCCTTCCTGTTAAAACAGGAGGGCTTTTTATTTTACCATGAAATATATCCTGTTTATTTTGGCATTAACAATTGTTGTTAAGGCTAATGCTCAAACCGAAATGCAGCATACACCTAAAGGTGCAGCTTACCAGATATTTACCCATAACACAGGCGATAAGATTAAGCAGAACGATGTAATAACTTTTGAGTTTATCCAAAAAACGGATAAAGATTCTGTTCTCTTTAGTACTTACGCAGCAGGTCACCCGGTTCAGGCACAAATTCAGCCATCACAAAACGTTGGCGATTTGATGGAGATATTTCCATTGTTAACGGTTAATGATAGTGCATTGGTAAAGGTGCCAACCGATTCAATATTTGCCGGGCATGAGGATCAGCGCCCTGCTTTTTTTCCTAAAGGCAGTTACCTGAATTTTACCCTGAAAATTGAAAAGGTACAATCGTTAAATGACGCTATTGCTGAAAGAAATGCTGCTATTGCCGAAAAAAATGCAGCTAATGAAAAAGTAAAGGCTGCCGAGGCTACCAACGCTGCTAAATATATTGCTGACCATAAACTGATTTTAAAAACAACGCCTTCGGGTTTAAAATATATAATCACCAAACCTTCGGTAAAACGTAAGGTTTTAAAAGGCGATACCGTACTGGTTGACTATGCCGGTCGTACGCTGGACGATAAAGTATTTGATTCGAGCATAGCGGCTGTTGCCCAGGCCTCGGGCTTAAACCAGCCCGGCCGTACTTATGAGCCCATACAGGTTATAGTAGGCACCGGCGGCGTAATACCCGGCTGGGACGAAGGCTTGCTTTTATTAAACGAAGGCAGCAAAGCTACATTTGTTATCCCGTCATCACTGGCATACGGTGCCCAGGGAGCAGGCGACGATATCAAACCATACAATACCCTGGTGTTTGATGTTGAAGTAGTTAAGCTTAAACCTACCAAGCACCCGGTAACAAAAAAACCGCTTGCAAAAAAGAAACCGGTGGCTAAAAAAGCCTCTTAATTGATATTTCAATACACAGAATTGTTATAAATAACTTACGAAGTTTTTAAAGCTTCGTAAGTTTCTTAGCGGATAGTTAACTTTGCCGCATGATCTTAACGGACACGCACACCCATTTGTATTATGAAACGGATAGTACAAAGCGGGCCCAATTAATACGGCGCTGCACCGACAATAATATTGGCCGCCTTTTTTTACCAAACGTTGAGGCCTCTTCGGTGCCATTGGTTTTCTCATTGGTAAACGCTTTTCCTGATATTTGCTACCCCATGCTGGGTTTGCACCCCTGTAATGTAAAGGCTAATTGGGAGGATGAGCTTTCCACTATCCAACAAGCATCGACACAAAATAAAATAGTTGCCATTGGCGAAATTGGTATTGACCTGTACTGGGATAAAACTACTTTGCCCGAGCAGATACAGGCATTTAAAACACAAATAGCTTGGGCAAAAGCCCTTAAACTGCCAATTATTATTCACTGCCGTGATGCTTTTAACGAAGTTTTTGAAGTATTGCACGAGGAACAGGGTGAAAATTTAAGAGGCATATTTCATTGCTTTACCGGTACGCTGGAGCAGGCGCAGCAGGTTATTGATCTGGGGTTTTACCTGGGCATTGGCGGGGTGGTTACCTATAAAAACGCCGGGTTGGATAAGGTTGTATCACAAATTGACTTGAACAGAATAGTTTTAGAAACAGATTCTCCGTACCTTACGCCGGTTCCACATAGGGGTAAACCGAACGAAAGCTCGTATTTAATTTACATCGCCCAAAAAGTTGCCGACCTGCACCAAATAGATCTTGAAACCGTAGCTGCTATAACTACAAAAAATTCAGAACACATATTTGGTGTGTAACATAATTTTAAGATTTTTTGAATCTTATTTTTAATTAAAATGGTATAATAGTCATTACTGATGCTTTACTTTGCCATCGGCCCTGAAAACATTTACCATTAACAATTAGTATAACCTAAATATACATGAGTCAAATTTTGATCATTTATACCGGTGGGACAATCGGTATGATGAGCGACCCCGTTACTAAAGTGCTCAAGCCGATAAATTTTGAGCAGATAATGGATAATGTGCCCGAACTGGAGAAACTTAATTGTAAAATTTTGGTTCACTCTTTCGAGGAGATTATTGATTCGTCGAACATGAACCCGGCAATATGGAGGCAGCTGGCTGGTTTAATTGAATCAAATTACGATTCGGTTGATGGCTTTGTGATATTGCACGGATCAGATACCATGGCCTTTACTGCTTCGGCTTTAAGCTTTATGCTCGAAAATTTGGGCAAACCGGTAATATTTACAGGCTCACAGCTACCAATCAGTGCGGTACGTACCGATGCCAAGGAAAATTTGATGACCGCCATTGAAATTGCCAAAGCCAAGAAGAACGACAAGGCCCGCGTACCCGAAGTTTGTATCTATTTTGATTATAAGCTGTTTCGCGGTAATCGTTCCTTTAAATACAATTCATCAAAATTTGAAGCCTTCCGTTCGCCCAACTACCCTATATTGGCAGAATCGGGCGTGCACTTGCGTTTCAGCGTTAACGATATTAAACACCCGCAGGATGGCGAAAAACTCATCGTTCACAAAAACCTGTTAGCTGATGTTGCGGTGTTGAAGCTTTACCCGGGTATAAGCCCTAAAGTTGTTGAAACCATTTTATCGGCCGATGTTAGGGGTATAGTGATGGAAACTTTTGGCGCAGGCAACACCACCACCGATCAGTGGTTTGTTGATCTGTTAAAAAACGCTATAGACAATGGCAAAGTAATACTGGATATTTCGCAATGTAAAGTGGGTACCGTTGAGCTGGGCCGCTATGAAACCAGCAAGCATTTAAAAGATATTGGCGTTGCCAACGGTTATGACATGACGTACGAATCGGCAGTAACCAAAATGATGTACCTGCTGGGTAATTTTGAAGATTCGCACCAGGTTAAACACTGGCTGGAAACTGACATCAGGGGCGAAATTACGGTATCGTAAAAAGGTTAGCTTTTTATCATACCATAAATATGCTCGTCTAAAATAACATCGTTTTTAATAATATTGCTTCTTAATACACCTTCTTTTACAAAGCCCGCTTTTTCTAATGATCGCATGGAACGTGGGTTATTGGAAAGCACGCCTGCCTGCACACGTACAATATCAAGGTTGGTGAATGCGTAGGCGGTAATTAGCTTTATGGCTTGCGGCATAATGCCCTGCCCCCATAAAGTTTCGCTTAGCCAGTAACCCAGCAAAGGTGCTTTTCGATAAATATCGGCACGAAGATCCAGCCCTATTACACCCATTACTTTGCCATCAACATCAATAGCAAAATTTAAAATTGGGTCCTGCGTCAGCCGGGCTGTTATCCACTCAATAGCTGCTTCTGTAGTGTATGGGTGTGGAAACCTGTCGAATAAAAAAGCAAAAATATTGGGGTTATCGGCATGTTTTTGTAACGATTCAACATCATCTATCTGCCAGCCGCGCAACTTAAAACCTTGTCCCTGTAATTCCATTGTAACAAAACGTTGGCTAAAAATACTAATGATTATGGAAACTCTTACCTTAGTTGACTAAGTTGATAAATTAAACTGATGCCGGTACATCCGGCGCAGCTATCCAACAAGAAAATATAGATGAAGAAGCTTTTTACCCTATTACTTTTACCTTTCTGTTCAGTTGCTTTTGCTCAACAATTGGGCACTTTAACCGTCGAAAAAATAATGCGCGATCCAAAATGGATCGGGATCTCGCCATCAGCCATACACTGGAGCGACGACAGTAAAAAAATCTATTTTAACTGGGCCACCAGTCGCGGTGAGTTGTACAACATCACCACAACCAATCTTAAACCCGTTAAGGTTGGGGTTGATGAACAGAAAACGCTTTCATCTGCGGACGGTGTTTGGAACCGGGCACATACCTTGAAGCTGTACGAAAAAAATGGCGACATTTTTTTAGCCGATGTTAACACAGGCAAAACACAACAGCTAACCAACACAACAGATGATGAACGCAACCCCCAGTTTAGTGGCGACGAAAGCAAGGTTACCTTTATGCGGGGCAACAATTTGTACTCGCTAAAGCTAAGCGGTGGCGAATTGGTGCAGCTTACCAATTTTGTTCATTCGGCGGCAAAAGCTAAATCAAAAGGCAGTAAAAGGGCCGACGATGGCACTACAAACGAGCAAGACAAATGGTTAAAGAGCCAGCAATTGGAGCTTTTTGATATAATAAAGGTAAACGACGAAAACAGGAAACTCGATTCTGCCGATAAAGCGGTATTGGAACCCAAAGCGCTCAAAGAAATTGCGGTTGACGAAAGGTTGATAAGTGCGGTTACGCTCAGTCCGGATGGCAGGTACATCACCTACCGCCTGGTGAAACGTGCGACTGATGCCAAAAGAACCATTGTGCCCGATTATGTAACAGCATCGGGCTATACCGAAGATATTCCTAACCGTACAAAAGTAGGCGCGCCACAATCAAGCTACGAATCTTTTATTTTTGATACGCAGCGCGATTCTGTTTATCAAATCAATACATCTGCCATTCCTGGCATAAAAGATATTCCTGCTTATATGAAGGATTACCCCAAAGAGCTGGAGCAACGTGCCAAACTGAACGAAGACCGTAAAGTAACCATACAAGATGTTTATTGGAGCGGCGACGGTAAAAAAGCCGTGGTTGAAATTAGCGCGCAGGACAATAAGGATCGCTGGCTGATGAAGCTTGACTCACAAACCGGCAACCTTACACCGCTTTACCGCGAGCATAACGATGCCTGGGTGGGTGGCCCGGGTCAGGGTAATATGGGCTGGGCAGATAATACCCATTTTTATTTTGAGAGTGAAGAAAGCGGCTACGCCCATATTTACATACTTGATGTAGCCAACGGTACCAAAAAGCAACTGACCACCGGCAAATGGGAAGTGCAAACGCTGCAATTATCGAACGATAAAAAAACTTTTTACTTCAGTGCAAATAAGGATTATCCGGGCGTTACTGATTTTTATAGTATGCCGGTTACCGGCGGCGAACCTGTTAAACTTACCAGCCTAAAGGGTGGGAACCAGGTTTCGCTATCGCCCGATGAAAAGTGGTTGGCCATTCGTTATTCATACTCCAATAAACCCTGGGAGCTTTATATTCAGGCCAATAAACCGGGTGCGATACCTACAAGGATCACTTATTCAACAACCGACGAGTTTAACTCTTACCCATGGCGCGATCCACAGCTCATCACCTTTAAAAATCGTTATGGCGATGATGTTTACGCCCGTTTATACCTGCCCGCACATCCTGATCCGGCAAAACCAGCCGTGGTTTTTGTGCATGGCGCCGGTTACCTGCAAAATGCCGACTATAAATGGAGCTATTATTTCCGCGAGTTTATGTTCAACAACCTGCTGGCCGATAATGGTTACACCGTTTTAGATATGGATTACTCCGGCAGTGCAGGCTATGGTCGCGACTGGCGCACTGCTATTTATCGGCACATGGGCGGTAAAGATCTGAGCGATCAAGTTGATGGTGTTAAAATGCTGGTTGATAAATACGGTGTTAACCCTAAACACGTGGGCTTATACGGTGGCTCGTACGGTGGTTTTATTACGCTGATGGCCATGTTTACCGAACCTGATGTATTTACCAGCGGCGGAGCCATACGCTCGGTAACCGACTGGGCGCATTATAACCATGGCTATACAGACGAAATTTTGAACGAGCCTTATAATGACGAAAAAGCCTATCGCCAAAGCTCACCCATTTATTTTGCCGATGGCCTGAAAGGTAATTTATTGATGCTGCATGGTATGATTGATCAGAATGTGAACTATCAGGACATTATCCGCCTCACCCAAAAACTGATAGAACTGCATAAGGATAACTGGGAGCTGGCATCGTACCCAATTGAGGATCACGGTTTTGAGCAGCCCAGCAGCTGGACCGATGAATATAAACGGATATTTAAGCTGTTTGAACAAACCTTAAAAAAATAACGGCATGAAACAGTTTATCGGCGTATTGCTATTGCTTTGTATGGGATGTGCGCACAAATCTGCCGCACCCAACGTGCATG
>JABDEQ010000055.1:0-1697 GCA_013286985.1 Bacteroidota bacterium
CCGACGGAGGTTTAGCCGTTGTAAACAGTACATTGTATATCGCGAATTCTGGTATCTATGATGCCACGATATCGACAATTGATTTAACAACGTTAACGGTATCTGAACCGATAATAAAGGTTATACCACAAACTACTACGATGACAACCGATGGCAATGGCAATATCTATTCGCTCTCGCCTTTTGATGAAAATGCTGGTTTCGAGTATAAGGCCGTAGGCGGGTTGACCGTTGTAAGCCCAAAAAGCAATGTGCCCACATTTACCACACAAGCCCAGGCGCCATTCACAAACTTAACATTAACCGGGTAATTTACTATCTGTAATTTATTCTTCAACTCGATCAGAAAAGATGCCTCCATAAGTATTTCGAAAAACCCAACACTGGTTTATATCGATAAAGATGATCCCGAAGAAGATGGAGATGTGATTTGAGAGTAACGATGACTAGAAATTATTACCAATTTCGCCCAATAAGCATATTACAATTTCAGAAATTCCGATAATAGCTGAATAAACGTGTCAAAGGCCTCAATACGGGTTCCCAAGCTGGCGCGGGTATGCAGCACACACAATTGGGCGGCGTACTCCTGACTTTTTTACTTCAGATATGAACACCCATCCATTATTCATCAAACTTAAATTGCTTCGGTCCTGATTTCGATGGGTGATAGCTGCGTTTGTTTTTTGAAGAAACTGGAAAAATGAGACAGTTGTTCAAATCCCAGGCTGTAAGCAATCTCCGAAATATTCCAGTCTGTTTGCTTCAACAATATTTTAGCTTCCTGAATAAGCCGGTTAGCAATATGTTCAGTGGTTGTTTTTCCCGTATTTTCTTTCAGTACTTTATTCAGGTGGTTACTGTGAACAGAAAGCCGGTCGGCATAGTCTTTCGCTGTCCGCAGGGTGAACTTTTGTTCGGGTGATGCAATGGGAAACTGCCTTTCCAGCAATTCGATAAACAGGGAAGAAATCCTGGCTGATGCGTTATGGGTATAGTTATAAGTGGTTAAGGGTTCCAGCTTTTGTCCGTAATGGATCAGCTCCATCAGGAAATTTCTGATCAGGTCATATTTATACAAGTACGTTGAAGCCATTTCTTCCTGCATTTTTTGATAAATCAAAACCATATTATCTGCCTGCGATTCAGAAATCTGGAAGACAGGGCACCCTCCCGGCCTAAATAGGGGAAGTTCATCCAGTACCATACCACTTTTTGAAGGTAAAAGGAAATCACCGGTAAATACACAGAAATAACCTTTCTGATCCTCATTCTGAGGCACCCAACGGTAAGGGATTTTAGGCGTAGCGAACAACAACGCGTACTTTTCTACTTCAATTACTTTGTCGGCATATTCAACAAGACTTTTCCCCCTGATCAGGCTTACCTTATAGTATTCCCGCTGGTTGTATACCATTGTACGCGGATCTGCTTTGAATCTGGTAACCAGATCAGCAACACTGAATACGTTGAAATGGCCTATTTCCTTTTTTATACCAGGCGGCAACAGCGAATCTACATTTTCCTGCGTTGCGCTGGCGGTGTCTTTATAAAAGTCATCAATGGTTAGTGCTTTCATTTGTTAATTGAATTAAATAATACCTTTTTCTGATGATCACCTATCAAATATACGCTTTCGCTTAGTTTAATTACAGGCGTTATTTGAATCTGATAAACAATGGATTGAATTAAATAAA
>JABDEQ010000055.1:1707-16268 GCA_013286985.1 Bacteroidota bacterium
GTACATAAAGTCGGCCTACTTTTGTGTCATTATTAAAAAAAGAAAAAGATGGACTTAAAAAATAACACCATATTAATAACCGGGGGCACAAGCGGCTTCGGGTTGGAATTTGCTAAAAGACTGCTGGAGCTAGGGAACACCGTGATTGTAACCGGCAGGGACCCTGTTAAACTGGCATCCGCTAAAAAGAACTTGGCTGGTTTACATACTTTTCAAAGTGATGTAAGCGATCCAAACGAAATAGCCGAACTTTATGAAAAGGTAACCAAACAGTTTCCTCAACTCAATATACTGATCAATAATGCCGGTGAAATGCGCAAGATCAGCCTGCACGACACGTCGATAGGCCTATCTGATATTACCCGTGAAATAGAAACCAACCTGATGGGGCCGATCCGCATGGTGCAGGCCTTTCTTCCGCACTTAAAACAGATGAAATCTGCAGCGATATTAAATGTGACATCGGGCCTGGCCCTGGTTCCATTTCCAATAGCTCCCATTTATGGCGCTACAAAATCCGGCTTACGGTCATATACCAAATCGCTCCGCGTACAACTGAAAAATACGAAGATAAAAGTATTCGAACTGATTGCTCCCGCAGCAAAAACGCCCTTAAATGATCAATTTCATAACATGGATGGATTTAACGTAAAATTAATGGATCCCATTGAATTGGTCGATACGGCCATTAAAGGTTTGGAAAAAGATAAATTTGAAATATATCCGGGTTTAGCCCGTATGATATTAATGATGAGCCGGATAGCTCCTGCATTTATCTTAAAGCAGCTCAGTAAAGCAGGCGCGAAGGAAATGGCGGGGTGAGGGTTTTAGAAGCATTAGTTTATCATCACGGGACTTCCCGATAGGTTTATTTAATATTCGCTGGCACGGGTATGCAGCGGAGAAATGCGAGGTGGCGTACTCGTGACTTTTTTTCAAGATTAGTAAATGGAAAGTCACGAGCGCGCCCGGCTTTGGACCATGTCAGACACACTCGCGCCCAATGTCATTAAGTTAAGCGGTCACCAGGCATATAGCCCCCTCTAAATCTCCCCCGGAAGGGGAGACTTTAGCTTCGCCCGCGCTTATTTTTTTTAAGTGCTCCCTACCGGGGAGGATTATTCATATTGTGTGTTTTTTCATGGCATTCATGAGGGCTTCGCCGTTTAGGTGGGGCTTAATTCAATGACATTACACTCGCGTCAGAAAGGAGACATAAGAATTAATGTTTAGACGCTGTCTACGGGAATAGTGGTTCGAAGTCAGCCACTTCTAATAGCGGGGCATACCGTTCTTCCCTCCCACTCGCGATATTTTTTCTATAATGTGCAATTGTATTTTAAATTTAATTGATACTTTTATTTCAACCAAAACAACCCTGTCACATGGATAATAATACAGACTTTATTAATACCGAAATTAGTTTCCCCAATAAATCGGGCCGTAGGCGCGATCTGCTTCCTGTTTGGATAAAGATTTTCCTTTGGATGTTCCTGGTATTTTTCGCCCTAATGCCTGTAGCAATAATAGCGGGACTGCTTCAATTTAATTTTCAGATTTCATTGCTCGGTTTATCAACTTATCAACCCGTGTCTATAATCGGGCTGTGTTTAATAGCGTTGTTCGCTTTTAAGGGTATAGTGGCCCTTGGACTATGGCAGGAAAAGAAATGGGCCGTGGGCATGGCAAAAATAGATGCCGTAGTGAGCGCATTGATTTGTTTGGGGGTGATGGCTTATGAAATTTTTGGCCACACTCAATCTTTTAGTTTGCGGCTTGAACTGATAGCGATCGTCCCCTACTACTACAAAATGAACCAGATAGAATATGACTGGGTAAATTTTGGCCACGAGGAGGTAATACCCGAGGTTACGGCTGACTAAAATCCCCCTACTCTGACGCTGGTATGCAGCACCGAAAAGTGCGGTGGCTTCTCCTTTTTACAATAAGAATTAACTATAAATTTCGTTTTAACAGGAATTTATAAACTTAACCTGCATCATGAACAAAAAAATCCTACTTATTGTAAGCTTATTAACCTTGTTTTTTTTGAATGCCGAAGCTCAAAACGGGCCAAAAACGGCATTAAGCGCCTTGCCCGATGTTGAAGTATATGATATAAACGGCGTACATACCAGCCTGCGCCAGTTGGCAAAAAATAAAGTATTGTTTATTGATTGCTGGTTTATTCCCTGCCCGCCCTGTTTTTTAGGAATGGGGGCCGTGCATAAAGTTTATGCTCAATTTGCGGCCCGCAAGGACCTTTGTTTTATAACCATTTGCATGACCGACAGCGCACAGGTTAAAGCTTTTATAAGGCAGGATACCGTAATGAAGGCATATGTAAGCCAATACCAGTATTTTAGTGGCCAGCAAGATTTTAACTTACCGGTTTATTTTATGCCGGGATGTAATTCAAAAGTTCCGCTGGGCACAAAGATGCTTAGCCACTCGGCCCCTGATGATAAAACAAAATGCCCCGACGCTATTTTTGATTTTACAGGATACCCCACCACAATGGTTTTTAATAAAGAAGGCAAACAGGTTTTTAAAGAAACCGGCGTTTCCAGCGCAGACAAATTTCAACAAGACATCACCAAAGCGCTAAATGAAGCACTTACAGGAAGTAATTAATATTTGTTGGCTGATTGAAATGGATAAGACAGCCTGTAGACTGCGTCTACAGGCATAGTTAATCCGTAGACTCCGTCTACGGATAGTGGGGGGCCATACCCGACATGCTAGCGCCAGAGACGTGGTTAATAACTAAACTCCGTATTGTGGTTGAAAGGCCAGACTATATTCTCTTAGCACATCTCTAAAATCACTACTTAACTCTAAACATAATTCGTCAACTGTATCTTCAGTGACATCTTCATAAAAGCGTGCCGAAGTAGTAAATTCTGTATTGTCAATACAGAATATTTCAAATCCAGAGTATTCATTTATTTTAAAGAAAATGTAGTGCCCTATAGCCCATTTGTCTTGCCCTCGTTTGGCGTTTAGATGTAGTGTATTATATTGGTAATCTGTAACTGTTAGTGTCAGTTCATTAGGATCAAGGCATTCTAAATCGTCGATAAAGCCACTTCCCCCTAGCCAATCATAATCGTTTTTATAATTTTTAAATAATAAAATTTCCGTTTTTGAAGAAAGACTTTGTAATCTATCGTATAGAGGAGACATCATATCAGAAATAAAATCGCCATAATAATCATTTCGGTCTTCAAAATGGCGATAGTTCTTATAGAAGCTGACAAATAGGAATCCAAGTTCATTTAATGTTAATTTTTGCGCATCAATGTTAGTCACGACTTCTTTCAACACCTCGAAACTTGGATCAATTTTATATGACTCCCAATGTCGTTTTATATCAATGAATAATTTACTATACCGCTCAGCTGAAAAAAACTGTTCAACTAATTTCGGGAATGCTATAAGCCTATTTTTTAAATCTTCTCCCTCAATAACTATAATCTGATATGCTTTTTGGATTTGAATATTTTCAAGCCAACCTCTGGCATTATTAGTTATATAAGATGATACAAATATTACCAAGTAACCGGGCTGTTCGGAATCCGCCCACGCAATTTTAGCATTCAATTGCTCTGGCGGAACACCAGCTGTATAATGCTTACATTCAAAAAACCATTTAGTTTGATGTTGTAATAACTGAGTACCAAAAATTATCTTACCTTCAATATCTCTACCGTTATCTGCCCCGCCTTGACGCCAGATCAATTCTGTATAACCATATTTTAGCAACAATTCGTAACACAAGCGCTCAAATTCACTATGAGAAATTTGAGCAAAATCGATATCATTGGTGGTATAGTTCATGACATTAATTTACTTCCCCTATTCTTGTTAACTGTTTGATGTTGTATTCGCGACTTAGTTTAGTTAATTGTAAAGATAGAAATAAATAAGGTAAACCTCATCTGGCGTGAGTATACGGCGATGAAAAGTGCGGTGGCGTATTCGTGACTTTTACATCAGGATAAGCAATTGGAAAAGTCACGAGTAGCCTTTCCGCTTTTGGCCATACCCGACATACCTCGCGCCAGAAAAGAAAAGAGGAGCAGTACTACCAAACGGTTGACACCTTTATGTTCGTAGATTGGATCTATACCTCAACAAAAAACGAACAGCAATGCTAAATTTCTTAATCATATCCCTTGGTATTGCCCCGCCGGATAGTAAAAATAAGATCATAGCTTTTGTTTAACGCATTGTTCCAATCGTTTCGCTCAAGCCTTATTTGAGTTCCGTCGTGGTTAAATCTAAAGGGGTTACCATCAAAGACCTTATTCAAATATTTTTCCGGCATTGCCGAGTTAGTGCTTTTGATAAACAGATCCAGCGCATAGCTACCCAGCAATGTATAGGCGGTGGTACTTTCTGACGGGGTCATAATGTTTAGATGAAGCTCCAACGACCTTGCAACCAGTTCAAGTCCTAAAACCTCATAGCGGAAATAATTTGAATGAACGCTATCGCCGATATAAACGTGATTTGAATCCGCCATCCACTTGTCTTCAAAACGAGGGTCATAAAAATCGGTTTTAAAATCCCGTCCTAGGAAATGTAGCGCCTCGTAAGGCGACCAACCGTCAGCTGGATCAACATATGGCGGAAGCTTTTCATTTTCCAGGGTTCTTCTATATGAGCGGATCGAATCATCCAGTTCCGCCTTTGATCTGATGTCCTCAAACTTGATCCTCCTCACCCAGCGTTCCATACCCTTGAAATTCCAGAAAAAATTTTTAACCGCTTTTCTTTTTGCATAAGGCAGTAATGCTGGCGCGTGAAGTTTGTAGGAAAGCGAAATAAACTGCGTTTCGTAAGTCATGTAGATCGACAACACAAAAATGTAAGGCATTAGCAAGGCGGAAAGTATAATAGGCAATAAAAACTCTTTTAACCCTTCTTTATTAAACCACGAATGGAAATCTTCGATGCCATGAAGAACCAAGTGCCCCAGGAATAATAGCCCGACCACCATTAGTAAATGCTGAAGTATCTTGTCTACCGATTGAAATTTTTTTTCTTTTTTAGTCAAGGTCCGCAGCAAAACAACACACGTAATGCAGGGTAGTAGCAAAAGCTCCACCCAATAGCTCAACGTAAATTTGTCCGTAAAAAACTCCAGCAATACTGAACCCGTAAATATCTCCTTAAAAACCTTAAGATATTCCCTTTTATCCTCACGGAACCGTTCAATATGAAAAAAAGTCACCGTCGCCGCGTATAGCAGCCACTTGATTGTGTCCTTTAATAGATCCGGCCCCCAAAGGTCCAACCGGTAAAATAAAAATACCCAGGTCGCCATATAAAGCAACATCACGACATACAGCCGCATCTTCAACAAGCTAAAAGCCAGCTTCAAAAAATCTTTCAAAATCGAACGAGATTGCTTGAAAAACAAAAAGACGATCATGCCAACCAAAACGAATGTAAGGATAGCCAACTCACGTGAATTGAAAATAGAGGGCAGGGTTCGCATATCCTGTAAAAATCGCTAAAAATATTAGTAAAAAACACATAAATTGGTTTATTAAATTTAAAGCCATGAAAGAAGTTAAATATACAGCCGAAGCCCCGATGATTGCCCGAATAAAAGACTCCGTGCATTATAAAATTGTTGCAGCCTGGGTCAACCGCAACGTACCTACCTTACAAAAAAAGTTCGAAAATTTACAGCGTCTACTCTTGCTTCCGGTAACTGACAAACGCTTCAGCGAGGCGATCAACGATTTACATTCCATCGTCGACAAGGTGCCGCTGATGGTCACTTACATTGAATCGACTTATATTGCCAGGGCCAGAGCCAGCTATCCGTAGACTTTGTCTACGGATTATTTATGCCAGTAGCCTGCGCAACAGTAAAGCCAAATTATCAAACATTCAAAGACAGACGTTTACTACATCCTACCCCCCCCCCGCTGTCCGTAGACTCTGTCTACGGATTAATATGCCTGTAGTCTGTGACTACTCATCTGGTGAAAGTATTGATTAAATAAACGGATTAAAGATTTTAACAACTTGCGGGGATTGTGCGTCCATAAACATTTTAGCGCGGCCAAAAAGGCAAACTTTGCCTGTTGTATCAAATACATTTTGTTGCCCCCGGCTGTTAATTAAGACCTCATCGTTGCAAACACCGCCCCTGTGATTTTTATTAATATAATCCCAATAATCTTCTTGTTCGTCTTTAAATACAATTGTAAATGCAGGCTGGTTGTACTCTATCAAATAATTGCCATCATCCATGAGTTTTGGTTTAAAATCCGCATGAAAGTTATAGATGCTATTTAGAATTTTTTTTGCTTCGCCTTCGATATCATCTACCTGTTTTGTTAAAAGCGCAACTGTTCCAAATTTAAAAACCGCTAACTGCAGCTTGCTTCCTGTATAGTATTTAGCCGTGTTTATAATTTTATCAATATCATTTGGTGTATCTGGTCGCCACCGTGGTATCGGAGGAAATTGCTTTTTTTCAACTACTTTGAAAAGATTTTTAAACAGGCCCATATTTAAGGTTTATCCCACAATAATAAAATATTTAGGCCCATATTTAAACTCTTTTATGAAATAGTGCCGGCATTAACCAGCTTCCCTCTGATATGGCGCGAATATGTAACGACGAAAAATGCGGTGACGTACTTGTGCGTTTTTACTTTCGATGCCTACTGCATTTTAAAAACCCCGAGTATCCAACTCTGGTTCCAGCGTAAATAACCTGTAAAAAGCAACAACACCAGGCAAAGGCCGGTAACGGCAAAGGTTTGCCATACCTGGTGGCTCAGCAGGGTGTATGATGCGCCGGTCATGATTAGGCAAAGCAGCAAAGCGCCGCTGGTTGCCGTAGCCGGAAATAAAAGCAGCAGTGCGCCGATGAGCTCCAGGCAGCCCACAAATTTCAGCAGCCAGGGTCCATAACCCCACTCATGGAAATGATGCGCGGTAACTTCATTGCCGGTAAGTTTTTTATACCCGGCATAAATAAAAAAAAGTACCAGTAGTATGGTGAGGATCCAGGTAGCAATTGTTTTAAACATAATGATTTGTTTTTTTTGTTCCGTTTAATTTAACGGAAGTAAAATTCAGCTTTAGCGTAACCAAATCCATTATCATATGATAAGAAATTTATTTGCTTTTCTGCGGCCTGATACGGCTTAAAGAAATGGGCGTGATACCTAAATAGGAGGCGATATAATAAGCCGGCACTAATTGCTCCGGTTCGGGATACTGTTGTTGCAGCTGCTGGTAACCCGTTGCGGGCCTTGCGATTCTTGTTTTTGTTTAAACGAATTACGGTTTGCTTTATCGTTATTTTTGGCGGGGACGGAAAAACAATGTCCAGTTGCCTTCGGATACGACTTCGATATCATCGTCAACCACTTTAATCGCCGTTTGGTCGTCGATTGCGTATACCGACGCGGGTATACGGGCAGCCCATTTTTTTGCGTTGGCCATAGATGCATCCGCATGTTGTTTGTTGTCCAGATGGGGAATTATTGCAAAGTCTACTAAGCCGGCTCCATTAGCCGTCATCAACGTCGTGCTTATTTCTCCTTCCGGCGTTGAAAGTATCAATTGTTCTGTGCTAAGCGGTGTGCCGCTTCCGCCGCGTGGCTCCGAATAGGTTTCGCCGAAAATTTTACTTGTCGCCATGCTTCCCGCACTTACGCCAACATAAACGGTTTTTTGCAGTAATGTTGGCAATAGCGGTGCCAGCCCGCCTTGTTGTAACCAATAGCTGAGGTACAGCGGGTCGCCCCCCCAAAACAGCAACGCATCGGCCTCCTCAACCGCAGGTAGCCAAATTGCCTTTTCTATACTGGGCAGCGCGGTCAATTCAAGTAAGCCCAAAGTTTTCCATGGTAAGGTGCAGAGTTGTGATTGGGAATTTCCGCTAATTGGGTTCCAGGCGTAGCGTGCGCCATATTTAAAGGGATAAATCGCCGTCGGAATGAACAAGGCATTAGATTCTTCGATGGGTTTACCCAACAAATCAACCAACGCATGGCGAATGCTCTGATTGGTAATACCACTGGAGGTGAGAAGAAGTTTCATGATTACTAAGGTAGTAAAAATAAATTTTCAGTGCTCCCGTAGTGCCTTTGGAAAGATAAATTTCGCATTCCCCAACCTTTGTGTCATTAACAAAAATCGTTATTTAAGCTACCGGGCAAATTTTTGGTATTCGTTATGCGTGTCTGGAGCATAATCATTTGAATTTTAGTGGTTACATTTAATTTAACCGTGGTAAAATTCAGCTTTAGCACAGCCAAATCCATTATCATATGATAAGAAATTTATTTGCCTTTTTGCCCCCTAATACGGCTTAAAGAAATGGGTGTAATGCCTAAATAGGAGGCGATATGATAAGCCGGCACCAATTGCTCCAGTTCGGGATATTGTTGTTGAAGCAGCCCGTAACGCTCGGCAGCGGTGAGGGTAAGTAGTTGGTGTTCTTTTTCAAATTTCTTCATCAGCAGGTTATGGGCCACCGTGTACGATACCTTTAACCAAAAGGCATCGGATTGAATAAGCTTTTGATATTTTTTATTGTCGATCACTACCACCGTACTATCGGCCAGTGCTTCGATGGTCACCAGGGACGGCTTTTGCAGGTGCAGGTCGTAATAAGAACCGGTAAAATCGCCCTTAAAAGAAAAAGCCTTATTATACTCCCGGCCATTATTATCGGTATAATACTCGCGGAACGCTCCCTCAGCAACATACCCCGAATGCAATGCTACAGCACCCGATTTAAGAAAAAACGCTTTCTTTTTGTAGTGTTTAACCGAGCATAACTGATCTAAAACCGACAAATCTTTGTTGGTGACGCCGGTAATTTGCTGAAGCGTACTTTTTAATTCATCGAGTATTTCCATGTAAAATTCAGGCAATTAGCGATCCATCCTTTTTTGCAAGGCAAGTTAATACATTGCGCAAATAATTTGCAACGGCAGGTAGTTAATGTCCCAGCCTGAATCAGCATTTCCTCAAAAAATAGCAATTTTTTGGCCCGGTTGTCCCAGCTTGCCCCATAAACATGGGCTAACTCGTTGATTTACAACAGCGGGGTGTTTCACTCTGTAACGCGTGTCTCACTGCGTGTCATATATTCGCGGGACAGGACAGGGTGATTGTGCCATCCATAAATTATGGGCTATAAACAGTACTGCTATATCGCCACCTGGCTAAATGAATAACCTTTGCCTTGTACAAATTCTTTGGTGGTGAGGTGGGTCTTTTTGTTAATCCACACGTAGGCAGTTGCTCCCGGATTAGTGACCCTTAATACCATATTGCTGACTGCCGAACCGCCCTGTTCCTGGGTCACTTCATCAAAAATATATTCTATTTCAAAAGGGATGGAAACCTGGGTATGCGTGTCGGTTCCGTAACAATCCAGTTGATACCTGATTCCTTTTTTGAAAGTGATAAAGCCGAGAATATCCCAAACACTATTGTCGTCAAAATATCCTTCAGTCATCGGCGTGATTTTGGTGGAGCTTACGCCTTTAATTATATTATGCGCTTCAACAGTAGCAGGCAAGTATTTGATAAACTCGTGTTTTGTAGCCGGAAATGTGGTCAGGGTATAGCGCGCAGAGCCCTGGTAATTATCAATTGAGGAGTCGATCAGCAATTTTCCGGGTGCAAATGGCACGGTATTGATAAATGCTATTTCTTTATGGGCAGTGTCAATCGCTGTTGCATGATCAATAACCAATTCCCCGGTAATATTGCCCAGGGTATCAAATGCCGTATGCTTGTAAAGCGTATGCGAAGGCGTTATCCAATCATAGTGAATTGATTGATCATGCGCACTCAAATGAACCTGCGCGCCGGCGGTTAAACCGGCCACGATCATAACAAACAATAAAGCAAATTTCAATTGGTAAGGATTTGTGTACATTTTTATATCGATTAAATTAATTGCCTTACTAAAATATCCTCAAATAATATTGGCGACGATATATTTCAACCTTTAGGGCAATCTATTTAACGGTTTTGGCATTTAGGCACCAAACTGAGTGAGGTGGTGGTTGCAATGGATGTAAACAAATTGCCCAAGCTGTTCTTTGGTCATTTTGCCAAAAAACCAGTGCGGAAAGTATTCATTGGGGTAATTGTTATAATCTGCTATCAGCGCCATCCAGTTTCTTTTTTGGAGCGCGAGGTCCTCAACTGGTTCTGTCACTAAAAATTCAGGGGCGGTTGGTGCATTCTTTTGTAGTCCTTTGCTATCAGGTTTAAGTGTGCCGGCCAGGGCCATTTTACCTATCAGGCGTCCCAGAAATAATCTTTTAACAGGAAACTTCCCCTGGTAATATTCTTCGCATAGCGTGCAGTGTTTCACCATTTGTTCAACTGTCATTTTACCCCATGCCGGTTTGCTGTTTTCGGTAAGCGCGTCTATACGGCCCAATATTTCAGCCTGATCCGCTTTATTGAATATCGACTTCATGGTGTTATGAATTGAGCTGCGCCAGTGAAAACCAATTACCCGAGTTGTCAATAAAAAGCGCTTCGTAGCCATAAAACTCTTTTGTAGGTTCTTTTTTAAACACTACGCCTTTGGTTAGTAATTCCTGGTAGGTAGCCATTAAGTCGGTACAGGTAAATACGGCTGCGCCAAAAGTGCCTTTTTTTATCAGGCTGATCATGCTGGCTACCGTCTCCTTGTCAAACATGCCTCCTTCTGCCACCAGGAACAAGGTTATTTCCAGTTCGGGTTGTTCGGGTGGCGTAACGGTAAGCCAGCGGGCGCCTTCGCCCATGGGAGCGTCCGTATGGACAGAAAAACCTAATTTATTCACATAAAAATCGTATGCGCTATCCTGATTCAGGACATATATGCACAGATGGGTTAGTTTAGTAATCATTTTCTTGTTTTTTCTTACAAAAATGATCTTTAAACTACCAGTATAGGCTATCGAAAATTGCTATTTTATCCACCCATGTGTTTGTGCAAAGCAGTTGGGTACTGCCAAAAGCGGGTTGGCACTAATGGCCAGTCTTTTTACCATTGCCTGGCTCCTATAGGCCGATGGCGTTTTACCCACCATTTTTTTAAAAGTAGCTGTAAACGAGGTCGGGCTATCAAACCCGATGCGCAAGCTAACATCAAGAATGGAATCGCCTTCAATCAAAAACTTTTTCGCCTGCTCAATCCGCACGCTCACCAGGTAATTGTGTGGCGACCGGCCATATATTGATTTGAAAAGCCTGATAAAGTGAAATTTCGAAAAACAGGCCTGGTCGGCTATATTATCCAGATCAATATTATCGGCAAAGTTCTTGTCAATAAAAAGTTTTGACTGCACAATGCGCTTATACAAATATAGTTTCTCATATTGCTCCATCAGGTAACCGGCTTTAAACAAAAATAATAAAAAGCACCACTTATCCGCCTATGGCACGAGCCCGGCTAGCTTCTTGAACGTTCAGGTCTCTAACCGGGACATTACAATATTTTTTTGTCTTTATTCCGGCCTATTTTCACTTTCCCGGTGCCATCGTCCTTTGCACGGAGGTGTACTACTATGCCTTTATTCCGTTTTTTGGCACGCTCCGCAGCATCTGTAATGGTTGAGTCCTTACCTGGGTCTCTCAGTGGCACATCAATGGCAATATCTGTTCCGTTGCTAAGGCCGTAAACACCCGCTACGTCGGCATTTATCAAACTGGATGTAATCTGGAATGGGTGGATGGTTATCATCCGGTTATGGATGTCGAAATGAGCATCAAGCAATGGTATGGATATATAGTGCAGGTTACGGAAAGGGAATGCAAACTTACCTATGCTTATCAGCGGCTGATAATTTATCAGTACACCATTCTGTAAATTAACATCCATAGTACCATCAACAGATCCCTTAACCAATGCTCCCCCATTATTTACCAGGCCGCTGATATTTACCTTTGCCGATAAGTAACCCTTTAAATTTTTATCAGTCAGATCTTGTAAGCCGAAATTATCAAAGGCATAAAAAAACTCGCTTACATCAACTTTTGAAATAGTGGTATTTATTGTAAAACGATTCTGCACATTGCCCTGAACTAAGGCCGCGTTTATTTTTAACGAGCCGCCGGCATGTTTAAGGCTCACATTGTTTAATTGAAGTCCATCTTTTGAAAGCTGCAGATCAGCAGTGGCATCGGTTGCTAAAAACTTAAAGTAATGCACATTGGCCGCCCTGATATGCATGGTGGCTTTTGCCTTATTTAAAACTACGCTTAACTGTTTAACAACATTGCCACTGTTGGCTGGGTTTATTTGTTTAGCTTCTGTTGGAACTATTGGAGCAGCGTGCTTGCTTTTCAAAAAGCCGAGGAACTCTCCCAAATAAAGTTGCGGACTGCTAATTTGCCAGTTTACCAGTATCTTTTCGGGCGCGCTGTAATACAAATTCAGGAAATTGTCTATACGACCCTGCATTAATACAACACTTTTACCGCTTTGGAGGCGGATATTATTTAATACCAGATTATTATTAGTAAAGTTAAGCGACAAGGAGGTATTTCTGAAAGTAAGGTTACGGGGAATAAAGACTATGTCCGAATTTTTTAAATTGATATCACCGGCAAATGTGGGCTTGTTTATTCTGTAATTAACAATATCGGCATTAAAGCGGAGAGCCATTTCGGCCGTTCCGTTATTAAATTTTGCTGTACCTGCCAGTAAACAGTTGAGATCCGGAGCCGGGAAATCGGCCCTGAAATCACCTGCCGCTACGGGTTTGATAAGGTTGATAATACTGCCCGTATCAATTTTAAATGGCACATGGTTATAAGTGCCTGTTAAGTGCGCCACGCGAATGATAGAATTTGCGTCGCCATTTTCCTTTCCTTTAACATAGGTGTTATTGAAAACCCCTTTAAAGCTGCAATCGGTAATCACACTACCCGGAATGGTTAATTTGTTGTGGTTCACATCTGCCGTGATGTACAGGTACGGGTCGCCGCCGCCACTAAAGCTGCCTGCTATTTTAGCATCAACACCAATAGGATTATCCATATTGAACATATTGAGTTTTAGCGAAATATTGGGCGTAACCAGTTGCGAGGCATGTGACCATAATAATTGAGGGGCGGTGATATGAAAAAGAAAGCTTGCCGGTTTTTTACCCAAAGCAAAACGCGCAATTATGCCAAAATCATCCCCGCCTATGGTAAAATTGCTGGATGTTACATTGATATCGCCTGTTTTTTGATTGTATCCCGCACTTAGGTCGCCTTTAAGCACTTTATCTTTTATAAAACTGCCATGGGTAGTACTAAATGCCATGCTTTTGGCCAGTAAATCCAGGTGCAGTTGGGCATTCCACCCACTATCAGGGTAGTCCATTTTTGCTTTCAGCTCGCTTACAGCAAAACTGAATAGTTTTTTTGCCCTGCGATCATCAATAGTAAAGTTTACATTTTTGAGGCTGAACTTACCTAATTGGATAGACGAGCTGCCCCCGCTCTTATTATCCTTTTTTGGACCGCCTTTTTTAAATACCGAAGTATTGCTATAGCCGGTACTATCGGTAAAAAGATCAACGCTGGCATCATTAATATCGATGTGATTAATGCTGATAGCGCCCTTTATAAGCGCAGTTGCATTAACGGCTACATCAAAGTTTTTGGCATCAAGTAATGTGTGGTGGTGCCGTGCCCACTCTTTGTCTTTTAACGAAACGTTTTTTAAGGTGAGCGACAGATCGGGAAAGCTGGTAAAAAACGAGGTCTCAATACCGCCAACTACTAGTTTACCATTCAAATTCTTGTTAAGCTCTGCCATAACCCGGGCAAGTACCTTTTCTTTATGACTGGAGACATATACAGATAAGCCCACTAATATCAGGATAATCAGCAGCAACAAACCTCCAATAACTTTTAGTAATGTTTTTAACCAGGCAGGCATATATTGAATATTATGTATTAAAGTTAATTATCAATATTCTTAAATTATAGTTGATGATGTTAGCGTAACTTTCTTAAGGCACTAATGTTTGAATTATTGCTATTAAAATACTGATAATCAGTAAAAATATTAATTTATGGGAGGGGGATAATCGTAAACTTGACGTTCGCAAAATAAATTTACGTTCAATAAGCAGCAAAAAAGATGACCATGGTTGAGTTCATGCGTTTCAAATTAAAAACTGCAACCATATTCCCAAAGCCGAAGTAAACGCCCCTCTATCCGCTGGTGCAAGTTAGGTATGCCTGTATATCGACCGGACAAAAATAAAAAAGGGTTCAATTTCCAGCCCTGTGTTGTTCTTCTTCGGAGCCCGACCTATTTTGTGTTTTGCTCAGTTTACCGTTGCCGAACCTGTAGTTGAAGGTTACCATAACAGCTCTTGAATAAATATACAAATAACCATATTGATTGAGATTGAGGTAATGATCGGTGGCGCTCCTGCTCTCGGTGTTTAGTACATTATTTGCATTAATGGTGATCGAACCCTGGTCATTAAATAGCTTTTGTTTAAGTGCAAAACTTAACGTGGAATAAGCGCCAAATACAGAACCGACGAACTGGCGTTTGG
>JABDEQ010000055.1:16278-18731 GCA_013286985.1 Bacteroidota bacterium
CCGTCTGCACTACCGTTAAACAAATTCTGATAAAAAGTAACGGTTGTGTTAGTCGTAACCCATTTTGCCAACTCTTTATTATAACTGATGTCCACATTCCACGAGTGCGCGCCCTGCACATTGGTTGGCATCCGGGTGATAGTAGTTTTATTTGAATCGAGGTAATATAGCGTGCGCAGGTAATTGCGGTCAATGTCATAGGCTGCAGTGATAAAAAATGTATTCTGCCAGGACCAGGTGAGTTCCGAATGCCAGTTCAAATCGGGTTTCAAATTGGGATTTCCCTCAAAATAAATTGTTGGCGTAAGCGGTCGCCTGAATGGTACCAGTTCGTGATAATCGGGCCTGTCAACCCTCCTCCCGAATTGGAAATTCAATGTATTTTGATCATTAAGCTTATAATTGAGAAAAATCGTTGGGAATAATTCGAAATAAATCTGATCCACTGAAACATTCGTAAGGAGTTGTTGCCCCTTCATAACCGTTTGCTCGGCACGTAAACCGGCCTGCACCGTCAATTCCTGGTATTGCCTGTTAAAATTGATATACGCCGCATTGATATTTTCGCTTGTGATATTATAATCGCTCAGGGCCAAATCAATCACATTTTGTCCGTCCAACTGGTTGTAATAAGTGCTATTATTAAAGGTTTTTACATAACTGGATTTAAGTCCTGTTTCCAATTTGCCGTTGCCTGGTAATGGTTGTACGTAATCGGCCCTGGCGCCAAAAATGTGCAATGTTCTTGACTCGTCAATAAATACATTGTCCTGGCTCAAAAAACTCCCTGATGGATCATAGTTAACAGTAGTATTATACTGCCCGGGCCTGTACTTATAGTTGGAATAATCAACATCTGCCGACCAAGCTCTGCCCGCTGTATCCAATTTGTGCAGCAATTGAATACCTGATGTGAAATTAAGCGGCTTGTCGGCGTTTATTGCCGAAAAATTTTCACTGCCGGTTTTATTCCGGTTGCTGTCGGCAATGGTCATCACGGACGTTAAGTTATTATTATATCCCCGGTCTGAGAGGCTGCCCGTCAATGTCAATGTTGTTTTTTTTTGAAAGATAAAGGTCAAGTCCGGCCGAAGAATTGTAGGCTTTATTGATCGTTACACCAGTATTGGTTGAGACTTGTTCAGTAGATAAAGCACTGCCATTCATGATGTCGCTGGTGACATCATTTACGCTGAATCCTTTGCTGTAACCATAGCTGTTATTTAGATACAAATTGTATTTATTGGTTTTGTAATTGAGTACCAGGCTATTGTTATAACGGCTGAAATGCCCCTGTCCAATACTTTCGGTGAGGCTTCCGTTCAATCCGCTTTTGCTGTTCTTTTTCCTGACGATGTTGATAATGCCGCCGGTCCCTTCGGCATCATATTTTGCCGATGGATTGGTCATGATCTCGATCTTTTTGAATATCAGATGACGGCGTATTGGTCAGGAGATTAGCCAGGTCATCAGCAGACAAATAGGTAGTTTTGCCGTCTATGATAACATTAACCCCCGATTTACCATTAAGGGTGATCGTCCCATCAGGGCTAACCTGGACACCCGGCAGTTTTTTTAACAATTCGAATGCGCTGGTACCGGTATTTGCAATATTCTGATCCACATTAACTACCGTTTTGTCAATCTGTTTTTCAATAAGTGGTGTTCGCGCCGTAATCGTGACTTCACCGAGCATTTTAGAAGATGGATTTAATTGCAGCAAACCAACATCAAGAACGGTGTCTGTTGGATTGATCGTCAGCTCTGGCTTGATGACGGAAAGATACCCCATAAGATCAGCTTCAAGCGCATAATTACCTCTTGGTAAGTTATTAAAAGTAAAATTCCCTGACATATCTGTGGATATTTCAGAATAGGTTTCAAAGGCTTTTGGCGCTATTCCCGCTAATGGTTCGCAAATTTTTACAATAATAATGCGGGCCGCAACACAGGTCGTATAGCTACTCACTGTAAAAATAAGGATCGAGGTAAAATATCTTTTTTTATAGAAAAATTGCGGGACGATCAGGTACGTTAAGAGGTAAGCGGCGGCTATTTCAGGCAATTCATATAGGAAGTCAGTAATAAGCTCGAAACTATACGTCGCCCGTTTCCCATCGCTATATTTGCTGGAACTGATTGCCACCAGCAGCACGACAAGCCAATAGGCCACGTGGCTTAACCAGCGATGCTTTTTTTGAAACTCGATGATATTGTCAGGAAAGTTCTTCACAATACAATGATAAGGAATTTAAGGTTTCGGACATCGGATCGTCGACCAACAGGCAAAACCGCCCCCCCGGGCATCGGTAATTGACCTCCCGGCAGGGTTTGTCTGCTCAATTTGCCTGTATAAGGGCAGGGCAGCCCTGTCGGCCAGCTTTCAAATTTTGGAATGGTTTAACGGGTATCATTGGTCAAAATTTACATCCAATGAATCAATGATCCGGCTA
>JABDEQ010000056.1 GCA_013286985.1 Bacteroidota bacterium
TTTTAAGGGACTATAAATAAAAAAGAATTGGCCGGGGCGTTATTTCACGTAGAAACATACATTTATCTGATCACCACATGGTGGTGATGGTGCAGATGAGAAAAATGTAATGTGTAAGCCTTCATTTTTTTGTATAGTAAAACTATAGATGAGCAATGCAAATATAGATAGTTGTTTGTTAAAACAAAATAAAATTTCAGTTAGTTAATTGGCTTTTAAAAAATGCTGCATTAACTGTCACTTACAAATAGTGTAAACTATTGGGCCCCTGGTTAAACAGTAAATCAATAATACTCAGGTTTTTTATAAAGCCTTTCCTGTCCTCAAATACTTGAAAATAGGTTTTCTGATCAAAATCAGTCTCTTTTTTTGGATTTATTGATGTTCTTAAATCCACCAGATCTGGATAGTTTGCTTCGTAGCTGTCGGTGTATTTTATTTCGATTTTTAGTTTTAACGATTTTAGTATAAACTGTAATAACTGCTCGTTGTAATCAAAAAGGAATGGGAATTTTTTTTCGTAAAATATTGAAAACTCATCCTCATAATTCAAAATAGGCCGACCGGCGATAACATGCCTGTAAACTTAGCCAATGCAAGCGCTGCCATTCAAAATCATAGCTTATTTTAACGTCTTTAATTTTTGTATGATTTTTTGAGCCCTTGCTAACCGGAACAGTCAATGCCAGTACACCATCAGGCGTGTACACGTTTGCCCGGTTGCGGTAAGTTTGTTTTGGGAAATGTTCTTCGCTTTCTATCACAATATCAGGCTTATACCGGTTAATGTTTATAAAATATTCAACCGGTGGAAGATAAAACATAGGGAACACAGCGCCTTTTTCAATCATATCTTTTATGTTTGTAGCTAAAATTCGACGAAAATAATGATAAAAAAAGGGCTTTCACGATTCGGTACATTCTTTTTGTACCTGATATCACTTTTGCCTTTTTGGTTTTTATATCTGATATCTGACGTTTTATTTGTTATTCTATATCATATAACCCGTTACAGACGCAAGGTAGTAGAGGAAAATTTGACTAATTCTTTCCCTCAAAAATCAAAAGAAGAACGAGATTTAATTGAACGTAAATATTATAAATACATGGCCGATCTGATGGTGGAGACCATTAAATCGGTTAGTATGTCGGCAAAAAGTGTACACCGTCGTATGGTATGCACTAACCCGGAAGTAATGGAGCATTATTTTAGCCAGGGGAAAAGTATAATGGCAGCCGCCGGTCATTATGCAAACTGGGAGATGGCTTGTTTAAGCTTTGGTTTTTTGACTGATAATAAAAGAGTAATTGTTTACAAGCCGCAATCAAACGAGGTTTTTACGGAATTTTTTAATCGGACACGTTCGCGCTTCGGTGCCACAATGATCCCTATGAGGCAAACGCTTCGTAAAATGATAGAATTTAAGAACGAATTAACTTTTACCGTGCTTGCCTCCGATCAGACACCTGCACGTGAGGACGCTAAATATTTCACTACTTTTCTCAATCAACCTACGGCTGTTTTTTTAGGAATTGAGAAGCTGACAAAGGTGGTTGATTGTGTGGTGATATTTTATAGAATCGATGTGGTTAAAAGAGGTTATTATACTTATACCTTTGTGCCTTTGATTGAAGACCCGAAAAACACCAAACCATACGAGATCACAGAGGCACACGTGAAATACCTTGATAAACTGATAAACGAAAAACCCGAATACTGGCTATGGTCGCACCGGAGATGGAAAATTAAGCCGGAGGATATAAAAAAATGAGTTATACACCCAAAGTTGCCGTGGTTATTTTAAACTGGAACGGCAAGAAATATCTTCAACGCTTTTTACCCTCTGTTTTATCATCTGTTTGGCCCAATCTGGAAATAATAGTGGGCGATAACGCTTCTTCAGATGGTTCTGTTGAGTTTCTGAAAGAAGAATATCCATCTGTAACCATTATTCAGAATGATGATAATTATGGTTTTACAGGTGGCTATAATAAAGTATTGGAGCATGTTGAGGCTGATTATTATATCCTGTTAAACTCCGACGTTGAGGTTGCACCGGGATGGATTGCACCGGTAATAAACTTGATGGAAAGTGATCCACTAATTGCTGTTGCCGCGCCTAAAATAAAAGCATTTAATCAGAAAGATCATTTTGAACATGCCGGAGCCGCTGGTGGTTTTATTGACTATTTAGGTTATCCGTTTTGCCGTGGCCGGATGTTTTATGAGATAGAAGAGGATAGGGGCCAGTATCAGCAATCGGGCGAGGTGTTTTGGGCCACTGGAGCAGCCATGTTCATCAAAAAACATTGCTGGCACGAAGCAGGTGGCTTTGACGATCGTTTTTTTGCTCATATGGAAGAAATTGACCTTTGCTGGCGATTAAAAAACATCGGCTACAAGGTAATGTATTGCGCAGAATCAGAAGTTTACCACTTAGGTGGTGGCACGCTGAATACCGAAAATCCTTTTAAAACCTATCTTAATTTCAGGAATAACCTTTTGCTGCTTCAAAATAATCTGCCTTTCTGGCGGGCTACTGCTACTATTATCTTCAGATTTTGGATGGACCTGATAGCAATAGCACGTTTTTTAGGTGAAGGCAAACGTAAGGATGCCTGGGCCGTTAGCCGGGCACATCAGAATTTTGTGTTAAGTCTTTTTAAAAAGAAAATGCCTGTGATTACAGGTCACAAGCATTATCCTTTAAGTTGTATTTATAACGGAAGTTTAGTTTGGGATTTCTTTGTTAAAAAGAAACGCCATTTTACTGATCTTAATCAGCAGGATTTTCTTTAGTATCCGTTTTTTTATTTTTATCAGTTTTTGCCTTTGTAGGGTCCGCTAATGGAACGCCATCAGGGAAATGTACAAATACATTGTTTTGGGTTGATGGTAATTTAATTTCCTCTTTACCCACAGCCTGGTAAATTTCAGATAGGATGCGGCTTCTTAACTCGCTTGTTGCACTGATATCGGCCACCCAAAATAATATCCTGAATTCAACAGCACTTTCTGTTATGCCATTAACAAATACAGCGGGGCTTGGTGCAGTCATAATGTCTTCCCGATTGGTTAACAAGCTTTTTAAAACGTTTTTAACTTTTTCAATATCAACCCCGTACGCAGCTATAACCTTCAACTCAATCTGGCGGTTGCTATTGCTCAGCGTCCAGTTAATTACCTGGTGCGAAATCAAATCGCCATTAGGAATAATCACTTCAGAGCCGTCACCGGTTACCAGTTTACTCGATCTGATCCCAATCTCTTTCATGGTTCCGGTATGGCCGTCAACCGCCACCACGTCGCCAATATTAATCGGTTTTTCGAATGCCAAAATCAAACCGGACACCAGGTTGTTTACAATGTTTTGCAAGCCAAAACCAATACCTACACCAAATGCACTAATAATGATAGTTAACTTATCCAACGGGAAACCAGATGCGGCAACAGCAAGTAAAAAGCCTACAGAAAATACTGCCATCCTGATGATCAATGCCGATGTACGGTTCTTTTTCTTAGCTACAGAAAGATCAGTTACACGCTGCGCGGATACATCATAGAAATAGCTGATTATTTTGGATACAACAGAAGATAACCAGATCACAAAAATGAATATCACAAATCCGCCAAAGGTAAATGTGGCGCCGCCAATGGTGCGCGATTCATCTAAAAGATCTCCGGCAGAGTCTTTTGCCCAATCATCCAGATTAAGGTTTTGCAGTAAAAAGAAAATCCAAATCAGCGAGGCAGCAATTACCAGTGAGCTTTTAAATTTTTTCTGTACCAGGTTATAATCTATCCAGTTAATAATACTATTGCTATCTCTCTTAATTTTAAATTGTAGAAATAAAGCCTGTATAATAATATTTACCACAATAAAAAGAATAACCAAAAACCACAGATTAAATACGGCTGTTATTCCCAATATTTTAGCAAGACTGAACCTGCCTGTTACATTAAGCACCAGCGACAACCCTTGCAATACAATAAATATTTCAATTGCCAGAGGAGCATAGGAAAGATTTTTTTCGGTTGTGTTTTTTATTTTTTTGTAGAAACGATACCCGCTTATAATTGAAATGATGCTCAATGCGAATACAATATACCTGTCAACGTTTGAAATAGAAATAAATAAGTTGCTTACTGCATAAGCAATATAAAGGAAGAGCAGTAATGTCAAAAAGTTAAAAACTATTTTCGGAATTTCTGACCGTATGAGAATCAGCGACAATATTATGGAAACGAATACAAAAGCCTCCATAAATACAGTTGGCGGGTGATTGTAAAAAAACGGTATGATACTCGCCGCCACCAATAGGGCCGAAGCAAATGGTCTTTTGCTTATATAACCCGCCTCGCCGAATATCGTTGCCGGGTCTTCACTATATTTTGAAATTTTTGTCCTGGTATAAAATATCCAGATCAGAATTAAAACAAAAAAAGCAATACCAATTAAATGTACGTCGGTGTCGCTCTTGATAAAGTAATTGAATAATAGTGTATTCAGTTTGATAGTGCTTTTTAAAGCAGAATTAAAGTCATTATATTGCGTATCCGGCCGCCAGATGTAGTCAGACTCGCCAGAAATGGCCTTTAGCGCGAAGCCTCTTATTTTGGCGTCTATCTGATCGTTCTCATCCAGAATTTTGGTATAAGAAACGGCTATTTTATCCTGTAATAAATTAATACTGGTTAAGGCTTTCCTATTGGCCGAATCTGTTTTGTGCCATAAAAGTTTTACCTGGTTAAACTGCAGAAAATAAGTTTTTCTGACCACGCTGTCTGATGGTATCGTTTTTAATATGGTGTCTTTGAAGAACTTAAGTAAATCAGTTTGGTTTTGCACCAGTTTGGTGTTGATATCCTGCAAATCTGATTGCCATCCATCCAGTTTATCCTGCATGTGATCAATATTGTCGCGCAGTACAAACAAATACCGCAAAGTGCTGGATTTATGCGTGTTTGCTACTGAATCGAGTTTGTTGATTCTTTTGATTATCGGGGGGAGCTGCACACCTATATCCGCAGTATCAAGACCCGCAGATAAATTATTTTTAATCTGGTTAAATGTGGTGGTATACTGCTCAATTCTTTGAAGCAGGCTGTTGATAGAGGTATCTGATTTATTAAGCGACCTCAGTATCGAATCGCGCATATGGGTAGCGTGTCTTTCTGCTTCCCTTTTTGATAATGAAGTTTTTTTGTTTTTTGACTGTGCAATACCATCCATCGGATGGAACAAGCCCATCAACAATACCAACGCGAAAATTTTGATTATTTTATACATACAACAGGTAAACTAAATAAATGTTAATCAGGCTAAAAAGTTTTCAATAGCAAGACGGTAAGAATCCATCCCAAAACCGGCAATTACTCCTTTGCAGCTTGCAGCCAGCATGGAATTATGTCTGAACTCCTCCCGTTTATAAACGTTTGAAATATGAATCTCTATTACGGGCGTATTTATAGCGGCAATAGCATCAGCAATGGCGATTGATGTATGCGTATAAGCTCCCGCATTTATTACAATACCATCATAACTAAAGCCGGTTTCATGTAGTTTATTAATAATTTCGCCTTCAACATTGCTTTGATAATAGCTTAATTCGATACTTGAATAACGTTTTTTAAGCTCATCCAGGTATGTTTCAAAGTTTGTATTACCGTAAATAGATTTTTCACGAACTCCCAACAGATTCAGGTTAGGGCCATTTATAATTTGTATCTTCATCAGTTCAAACTTAAATAAAAACATTAAAAAAAATCAATTGGATTGGCATTCGGCAATAAAAGGTTTTCAGTCGTATTTAAAGTTAGAAAAATCCCTGTCAAAAAATTCCATAGAAGCTTATAGCAGGGATATAGATAAACTTTATCAATTTGCTGATAGTCAGGTAGATAAATTAAGTCCGGAAAATATTACTTTAACACATTTAAGACTGTTTATTGTGTGGGTTATCGAATTAGGAATGATCCCATCTTCGCAGGCAAGAATATTATCGGGCATAAAATCTTTCTATAAATATTTGCTGATGGAAGATTTAATAAAAAGCGATCCATCAGAATTATTGGAAGCTCCTAAAATTCAGCGCAAACTGCCGGATACCTTGAGTTATCCCGAAATTAATAAATTAATAGATGCCATTGACGTTTCAAAACCCGAAGGCGCCCGCAATAAAGCCATACTGGAGGTCTTATACGGATCGGGTTTGCGGGTATCAGAGTTAACGGAACTTAAACTATCGAACCTTTACCTCGATATTGAATTTATTAAGGTAACAGGTAAAGGAAATAAAGAGCGCCTGGTGCCTATCGGTGCTTCGGCAGTTAAAGCACTTAAAATTTGGATTGATAATATCAGGGTGCATGTGCCCATAAAAAAAGGTGAAGAAGATATTGTTTTTTTAAACCGACGTGGTACCCGATTAAGCCGTGTTTATATCTTTATGGTAATTAAGCAATTAGCAATATTGACCGGAATAACTAAAACCATCAGTCCGCACACTTTCAGGCATTCATTTGCCACTCATTTGGTAGAGGGTGGTGCCGATCTTCGCGCCGTGCAGGAAATGCTGGGCCACGAAAGTATTACCACCACCGAAATTTATACCCATCTTGATCGCGAGTACTTAAAAGGAACAATTATACAATTTCATCCGCGGAGCTAATCTGAACCGGAATTTTTAGAATTAAAGAATGAGCAGAATTAAAACCCTTGCATTCTGCCAATTCTAAAATTCAGTAAATTCCGGTTCAGACATTAATGATTTACTGCTTTAACCATCCTGTCCCTGCCGCTCATATCTTTCCGCAATTCAATGTTTTTAAATTGTTTATCAGCCAGTATTTTGACTGTTTCTTCGCCATAGCTTTCATTTATTTCAAAGAACAATAAACCAGCCGGAAGCAAATTTAGCAAAGCAAAATCAGCTATAGCTTTATAAAAAATCAAGGGATCATTTTTGGGGACAAAAAGGGCAGTATGAGGCTCAAAATCTGTTACATTGGTATGCATCTGAGTTTTATCGTGCAAGGTAACATATGGGGGATTGCTGATAATGATGCTGGAATTCGGAAGCTCAATCTCTGCATATTTTAATATATCCTGCTGAATAAAATTGACATCAACCTTGTTTAATACGGCGTTACTTTCAGCAGTTTTTATGGCCTCGGCAGATATGTCAATGGCCGAAACATCAAATTGCGGTAAGTTCTTTTTCAGGCTGATAGCAATACAGCCGCTGCCTGTCCCAATATCCAGGATATTACCTTTTTGCTCATTACCAGCTAAGGAAATGGCCCATTCCACTAATTCTTCCGTTTCTGGACGTGGTATCAGTACTGATGGATTAACCAAAAATGGCAACCCATAAAATTCGGTTGTACCTAAAATATATTGAATTGGCTTGCCCGCTTTTAATTCAACCAATATATCTTCCAGTTTTTCGGCAACCTTTGCAGCAATGGTAGTCTCCGGAAACGCTTTTATTTTTGCTTTTGATAAGTTACATACTTCGCTGATGGTCAACAAACTAATAGCCTCTATTTCATTGAGCTCATAAACAGCCCCAAGGCCTTTTTTATATTCTGCAAAAACATCATTGATAGTTTTCATGCAACAAAGTAACATAAAAGCTACTTTTGCAGCATGGTTCAGCACGAAAAATTTATGCAGCGCTGTTTGGAACTGGCAGAACTGGGGATGGGCTATGTGAGTCCAAACCCAATGGTTGGCGCTGTTGTTGTTCATAATGATCGCATAATAGGCGAGGGCTTTCACCATAAATATGGCGAAGCCCATGCCGAAGTAAATGCTATTAAACAGGTTATCGATCAATTTGATAATGCAGCCGAATTGCTGAAAGACTCGGGTATTTACGTCTCCCTTGAGCCCTGTGCGCATTATGGCAAAACACCGCCATGTTCAGATCTGATTATTAAACACCAGATACCAAAAGTAGTAGTTGGCTGTCGCGATCCTTTTGACCAGGTAAACGGAAAAGGAATTGAAAAGCTACGAACTGCCGGAGTTGAGGTAATTACCGGCGTTTTGGAGGATGAATGTAAATGGCTCAACAGACGATTTTTTACAAGGATTCAAAAACACCGCCCTTATATCATTTTAAAATGGGCACAAACACCCGATGGTTTTTTTGCGCCGGAAGGTGATAGTCAACATTGGATAACCGGCCTTGAATCGCGCAAGTTGGTGCATCAATGGCGAAGCGAAGAAGACGCCATACTGGTGGGTAAAAATACTGCTGCAATTGATAATCCCCAGTTAAATGTACGCTATCACCATGGAAAGTCTCCCAAAAGAATAGTAATAGACCGCAGGTTGGAGCTAAATGAAAACCTGAATTTGTTTGATCAATCGGTTGATACTTTCATATTTAACGAGGTAAAAACTGATGTCGCAGGAAAAAACAAATACATTCAGCTGGAAGATTTTGAGCGTTACGTTCCTCATTATATTTTATATCAGTTGTACCTGCAGGATATTCAATCTGTCATTATAGAAGGAGGTGCTTTTACACTAAATAAATTTATAGAGGCCGGATTATGGGACGAAGCACGTATTTTTACCGGCGGAAATAATTTTAACGAAGGAATAAAAGCGCCATCATTATCCGGCGAAACTTCCAAACAATTTTCCGTTGGATCTGATAAATTAATTATATTACACCATAGTTGACCGGCAAAAATAAGGTTAGGGCTATTATATGTTAGCATATTTTAAACCGTTATCTTAAAAATCACATCAACTTATAACCGTCGCATGATATATATATTACTAAGTATTTGCTGTAGTGTTGCTGTTTCCATAATGTTAAAGCTGGCTAAACGGTATCATATTGATGTTTACCAGGCCATTACATGGAATTATTCCATGGCCATTTTTTTAAGCTGGGTGTTTCTCAAACCACAGTTACAAAATCTGCAAAATGCCCCCTTTTTTAGTTATGCGCTGCTGGCGTTATTATTACCGGCGTTATTTGTCATACTGGCATCGTCGGTACGGTTATCGGGTATTGTGCGTACAGATGTAGCACAACGATTATCTTTATTTATTCCGGTTATTGCTGCGTTTCTGCTTTTTCAGGAAAAAATGACCACGCTGAAACTGATAGGCATTATATTGGGCTTTACTGCCATTATATGTTCAATACCATGGCAAAATAAAAATACGGTAAAACGGAAGAGCACCAACGCGTGGATCTATCTGCTGATAGTTTTTGCAGGTATGGGGGTAATTGATGTGTTGTTTAAACAAATAGCAGCAGACACGGCCGTTAATTACAATACCTCACTTTTTATAGTTTTTGTGCTTGCCTTTGTTTTTGCTCTTGCTGGTCTATTGTTCCAGGTGTTTAATAAAACTATGCGCTTTTCGTGGCCGCATATTTTTATTGGATGGGCTTTGGGGGTAGCTAATTTTGGCAATATATTGTTTTACCTGAAAGCGCACAAAGCATTAGCCGACCAACCATCGACCGTTTTTTCCGCAATGAATATTGGGGTAATTGTTGTTGGGGCCCTAACCGGGATTATTATTTTTAAAGAGAAACTGAGCCTGGTTAACAAAGCAGGCATTGTAATAGCTATTATTGCCATTGTTATAATGGCTAAATCTTAAAGTTTTAATGCTTTTTGAAGATACTTATCGTACTATAGAAAAACCCACCGCAGGAATATTTCGCGACCGGGGAAGTAAGTTCCTGGCTTATGCTTATCCAATAAGCAGCGAGGCTGAAATCAAAAATTTACTGCTGCTTTTAAAAAACGAACACCCAAAAGCAAATCATCATTGCTGGGCAATACGCATAGGTATAGACCGAATTGTATTCAGGATAAATGATGATGGAGAGCCCTCTGGTACAGCGGGTAGACCTATTTTAAATACATTATTATCACATGATCTGACGAATGTATTGGTTGTAGTAATTCGCTATTTTGGAGGGACGCTTCTGGGTGTGCCCGGCTTAATAAACGCCTATAAATCTGCTACTGATGAGGCGCTGAAAACGGCAATCGTTATAGAAAAAACGGTAAATGATTTTTACACCATCAACTTTGAATACCTGCAAATGAATGATGTAATGAAGATTATTAAGGATGATAATGTTACTGTAATTAATCAGGAATTCGATAATAGTTGCCGCATAAAAGTGTCCATCCGCAAAACACAGGTAAACGCAACGCTGGGCAAGCTGAATAAGATTGCCAATCTGACAGCCAAATACGACTATAGTATGTAGAGACGTAAGCAAGGAAGCTAACGTCTCTACATTAATTCAATTATAGCTTATAACCACTGGTGGAACTTATTAATAAACCAGTTTTTTATAAATTGAGTTAAAAAGCAATAAGCTGCCAGTATAGCTATCAACCATGGGAAAAACGCAAATGGCATAGGTTGTAACTTAAATGCAGCAGCCAGGGGCGAGAACGGCAAAAATATGCCGATAGCTATAATAGCCGTTGTTAACGCTATAACCGGCGCCGTGGCCCAGCTTTGTATAAACGGAATTTTACGTGTACGGATCATATGAATAATGAGTGTTTGCGACAACAAACTTTCAATAAACCACCCTGTTTGGAAAAACCCCTGATGTGCAGGTGAGTTAGCCTTAAATACAAACCACAATACGGCAAAAGTAGCGTAATCAAAAATTGAACTGATTGGCCCAACATAAAACATAAACTTTCCGATACCGCTAGCATCCCATTTTCTTGGTGTGGTAATATAATCGTCATCCATGGTATCCCAGGGGATGGATATTTGCGATATATCGTACAATAAATTATTGATCAATATTTGAATAGGCAGCATTGGTAAAAATGGGAGCAGTGCACTGGCACCCAGCATGCTGAACATGTTGCCAAAATTGCTGCTGGCAGTCATCTTTATGTATTTGATAATATTGCCAAAAGTCCGCCGGCCGTAAATAACGCCTTTGCGCAGCACCATCAAATCTTTTTCTAACAGGATGATGTCGGCGCTTTCTTTGGCAATATCTACAGCTGTATCAACTGAAATCCCTACATCCGAGTCTCTCAATGCGGCGGCATCGTTTATTCCATCGCCCATAAAGCCAACGGTATGGCCTTTTGCCTGCAATATTTTAACCACACGCGATTTTTGTATAGGACTTAGCTTAGCCAATATACTTACACTATCTATTTGGGCGGTAAGTTCTTCGTCGCTCATTTGTTCCAAATCGCGCCCTAATAAAACATTGGCAAACGGTATGCCTACATCCTTGCAAATCTTCTTAGCAACAATCTCGTTATCGCCGGTTAAAACTTTAATCTCAACACCCAGCTTATGCAAAGCTTCAATAGCAGGACCTGCTGATGGTTTTGCCGGATCTAAAAAACCGATAAAGCCGGTTAGTATCATGTCGCTTTCATCGGCCACATTGTAGTTTAAAGGCCTTTTATCGTACTCTTTAACTGCAACCAGCAACACGCGCAAACCTTCTTCATTAAGCTCCCTTGATTTTTTCAATACCAATTCCCGCATTGTAGCATCCATCGGGATAATATCGTCTTTGTCAATTTGCAGACTGTTATCCTCTCCCGGATCAAATGCATGGCTGCACAAATCAAGCACTTCTTCAACTGCTCCTTTACAAATTAATAAATGCTTGTGATTCTTCTCCTCCAAAATAACCGACATGCGGCGGCGCTGAAAATCAAAAGGGATCTCATCTATCTTGGTGTATGATTCGCCTTCCTTTATGCAGGAGTGAATATCCACATGCTCTAAAACGGCCACATCGAGCAAATTTTTAAGCCCTGTTTGATGAAAACTGTTCAAATAGGCCCATTTCATTACCTCGTTATCTTCGTGCCCATAAACGTTTAAATGGCGCTCCAATACAATTTTGTCCATGGTAAGCGTACCTGTTTTATCGGTACACAGAATATCCATGGCACCTATATTTTGTATAGCATTCAGCCTTTTAACCACCACTTTACGTTTGGACATATTAACCGCGCCTTTAGCCAAGTTAGCAGTTACAATCATCGGTAACATTTCAGGAGTTAATCCTACGGCAATTGAAATGCCGAAAAGCAACGCCTGCAGCCAATCGTGCTTGGTAAAACCATTAATCAGGAAAACCAGGGGAACCATTACCAACATAAAGCGGATCAATAACCAGCTCACACTGTTTACGCCTTTATCAAAACTGGTTTCGGCACGTTTGCCAACCAGCGACTTTGATAATGATCCAAAATAGGTTTCTTCTCCTGTATTAACTACCACGGCTGTAGCTGTTCCGCTCACCACATTAGTGCCCATAAAGCAGATGTTGCCCAAATCAAGTGGCGATTGTCTGGATGCGTCGGCTATAGCATTTCCAACTTTTTCTACAGGTATCGCTTCTCCTGTTAACATGGATTGACTTACAAATAAGTCTTTCGAATGTGTAACACGTATATCTGCAGGAATCATATCACCGGCAGAAAGTTGTATAATATCTCCCGGCACGATTTTTTTGATATCGATCTCGATTTTTTCTTCAGCCCGTATTACGGTAGCAGTCGTCGTTACCATCGACTTTAATTTCTCTGCTGCCTTATTACTTCTAAACTCCTGAACAAAACGCAGCATGGCACTTAGCATTACCATGGTACCTATAACCAATACGGTGGTATAATCCTGGTCGGCGGGTAACTGGATAATTACATCAGTAATCAATGAAATAACGGCCAAAATGATTAATACAGCTATAAACGGGTTAAAAAAAGCCTGAAAAAACTGAACGTACCATTTCGGTGCTTTTTCATGGGTTACTTCGTTTAAGCCGAAAAGATGCAGCCTGTCGCGTACCACATCTGCAGAAAGCCCGGCCGGGTTGCTTTCCAATATATTCAATGATTCTTCGCTCTCGCAGGCGGCTATATTTTTAAGCTTTATAATGGAAGCCGTATCAAACTCGCCCGCGTTGTGTCCGTTATTACGTTGTACAGGGTTGTATTTTTTTATTTTCTCTTTTATAGCGGTTGTCATGATATTTCCTCCTGTTGTCTTTTCAATAATGCAATGCTATTACCGGCATTACCAGTAATAGGGGCCATTTGCCCTATTTTTATTTAGCACAATAAAATTGCTGCAGCCGGGATGGCCGTTAACAGATTTTTAATTGTTTTTTGATTATTTAGAAAAGAAACATTCAGCCCGGACCGCTGATTGCACAATGCAGGTGATAAATGAAATTAAAAAAAGAAAGTTTTTTGAAAATGATTGCAGCAAATGCCCATTCAGCTAATTGAGGTTTAGCTGGTGTAAGTGCAAAACAGCAGATGGCAAGCAAATGCCATACAAATCTGTGTGCCCTCACTGGTAACCAGATTGGCAGATTTAATATCATGCTGATAACTATAACTCGGGCCTGCGTCCATTTTAATTGTTGTTGAATAAGTACAAATGCGCGTACTCTTAATTTTGATGCAAAGGTACGCTTTTTACAGAAGAGGGCGACCCGGTTAGCGAGCGTATTGCCTTTATACGGAAAGAAAGTGATTTGTTAAATATCGCTGTTAACGGCGACCAGCCGGCTTACAACACCAGACAAATGGTTAAGTTAAATGTGCTGGCTAAGAGTAACGATCAACCGGCTCAGGGCGTATTTTCAATGTCGGTAATTGATGACTCAAAAGTTCCTTTTGATGAAAATGCAGAGACCACCATTTTAACCAATTTATTACTTACATCTGATATTAAAGGCTATATCGAAAAGCCGAATTATTATTTTAATCATCCTGATGCTAAAGTGTTTGCTGATTTAGATGTTTTGTTGTTGACGCAGGGTTACCGTCGTTTTTCATACGATGGTATCATGACCGACAAATATCCAACTATACGCTATATGCCGGAAACTTCGATGAGCATAACAGGGACGTTAAGAGCCAACAATGGCATCCCGGTAAATAAAGGTAATGTGCATTTGTATATTGCCGATAAAAATTATTCGGCAAATACAATTACCGATGCCGACGGTAAATTTGCATTCAACAATTTAACGTTCAGCGATTCATCCAAAGTAAATGTAAGTGCCCGTAATAATACGCGCGCGAGTGAGATGGTGCTTTCCGTGGATGGTGACCTTAGTCAAAGAGTTTCGGTAAACTTTAATTCGCCCGATGAAGTACTGAATATTGATAGTTCGCTCAGTGCGTATTTGAAAAACAGCAAAATTCAATATAACAATACCAATGTTTTAAAAGAAGTTGTGATACGCGATACTAAAATTGTTAAAACCGTTAGCCATAAAGATTATGGCAGTTTAGCAAGTTTAAGTGCTGATGCTGACCATACTGTGCCGGGAAGTTTGTTTGGTGGCTGCGCAAACGCACTGGAATGTTTAAAGGCGCTGGCCAACGGCATGACGTTTGACAATGACAACTTCTATGTTATGCGCGATTACAGCCAGGGAAAAAGAATTCCGGCAGCTATATTTATGAGGGGGGAAATAATTGATATTAATACTTTAAACAGCATCAATACCAATGAAATTGAATCTGTCGAGATATTCTTTAAAGATGAATTGGGCCTTATTAATAGTGCATATGGAACTAACGGAGCAATAGTAATCAACATGAAAAAAGCTCCGGAGACTCAAAAAATCACCTTACAGGAGTTGAAAAGCATCATACCGCAGCAAAATGAGGTGAATTTTACACCTAAAGGTTATGCCAGGGTAAGAACCTTTTATTTGCCCAGATATAGCGGCCCAAGGGAAAGCCAACCCGGCAAATTAGATGGACGCAGTACCATTTACTGGAATCCTAACATCATTACTGATAAAACCGGAAATGCATTGGTTGAATATTTCAACTCTGATGGTAAGGGCACCTATCGTGTAATTATAGAAGGTATTGATAAAGATGGCAATTTAGGCCGACAGGTATTTCACTATACCGTAAAATAAGGCATAATTAAAAAAACCACAGGCCATTACGTTGGAATTTTAAACATTTTGACCCGTTGTTTGCTGTATAAGCAACCAAATATTACTTTTTAAAGTATATCAAAACAACACACTTCAGTAATTTTGTTTATGGATGTGCAAGAGATTGAGCGGTTAATTAAGATCAGCAAAGAGCGCCCCTTATTGCCGGAAAAATATATCCCCTGGGAATTAGAGCCCGGTACTGATGACATATTTTTACCTGAAATATTAAATTCATTACAGGGGCTTGAAATTTACGATACTTTAAGCCCCACTCAGAAACTTGAACTTGGCCGACATGAGCTGGTTCAGGTAATTGCCTCATATGCCTGGGGCGAATGCTTGTTTTGCCTGTTTATGACCCGGCATATCCTCACCCTCCCACTCGACAATGTAGAGCACCGTTTCATTTTACGGGAGCTGATAGAAGAATTCAGGCACCAGGAAATGTTTGGGCAGGCCATAAGTAAATTAGGCGGCAGCCCCATAAAACAAACCGGCATACATAAGTTTTTTGGCGAATTCAGCAATAAATATTTGCCTGCCGATTATTTATTTATGGGTAGCGTATCAGTCGAGTTGGTTACAGATATTTATGGCAACTACGCTCGCCGAGCACCAAATATCTATCCTGTACTAAAAAAGATGTTCGATCTGCATAATATTGAGGAAGGTCGTCATATACTTTTCACTAAAAGCTTTTTGAGGGGATACGCAGCAAAAGCCGGTTATATCAAACGGACATTGTACAGCTATGTAATACTGTTCAATATTTTATTTGTGCGTACAATGTATGTAAAAAAGGAAATATTTGAACGCATAGGACTTGAGGACCCTGATAAGGTATTCAAAATCGCTTCAAAAAACTTCAAAAAGAAATTCAGCGAAACCTGCCTGAAAGATATTATTGAATTTGTAGACGAATGGAAAGGCTTTAACCTGTTAACCCGTTGGGCCTGGCGGTGGGTATTGAGTGCCAAAATTTAATAAGCAGAGACGCATACGCTACGTCTCTGCTTCGATATTTTTATGCAGATACGGTTTCTTCAATATTTTCAACCTTACCTGGTCTGCCATTTTTGAAAGCTTTGCGTGGTGTTAAACCAAGCAATTCAAACATAACCATATCATCATCAAATGAAGGATTAGGCGTTGTTAACAATTTTTCGCCTGCAAAAATAGAATTGGCACCAGCCATAAAGCAAAATGCTTGCTCAACTACACTCATTTCGGTACGTCCCGCAGAAAGGCGAACAACTGTTTTAGGCATAATAATGCGGGTTGTAGCAATCATCCTTACCATATCCCACACAGAAACCCTTGGCTGATCGGCAAGCGGAGTTCCCTGTACAGGCACCAACGCATTAATGGGCACTGATTCCGGATGTTTAGGCAAGTTAGATAGTGTTTTAAGCATCGAAATACGATCTTCAACGGTTTCGCCTAAACCAATAATACCGCCGCTGCAAACTGTAATTTTAGCTTTACGTACATGTTCAAGCGTTTTTAAACGTTCATCATAAGTACGGGTAGTAATAATACGTTTGTAATCTTCCTCGGAGGTATCAAGGTTGTGATTGTAAGCATATAAACCGGCATCAGCCAAACGTTGCGCCTGATCTTCGGTAAGCATTCCCAGCGTGCAGCAAACTTCCATATCCAGTTCGTTTACTGCTTTTACCATATCAATCACCTTATCAAAATCGCGGTTATCGCGCACTTCGCGCCATGCCGCGCCCATGCATAATCTTGATGCACCGCCATTCTTTGCTTTTTGGGCAACAGCAATCACCTCTTCTTTAGGCATTATTGCATGAACATCAACACCCGTATTATAACGGGCCGCCTGTGGACAATAAGCGCAATCTTCAGGGCATCCACCTGTTTTTATCGAGATCAAAGAGCTGATCTGCACTTCTGAATAGTCTTTATTTTCGCGGTGTACTGTCGCCGCTTCGTAAACAAGGTCAAGCAATGGCCTGTGATATATCTCCGATATCTCTTCTTTTGTCCAATTGTATCTTACTTCAGTCATTATATTTCTCTTTTGGATTGAATTTGCAAATATGTATTAAATGAGGGACAGCTTAAATAATATCTTCTAAAAAATGTTTCTACAATAGTTTGGTGGCAAACCAAAGGGGCAATAAGAAACCGGCACAATCAGTAAACGTAGTGATGATAATAGACGATGCTACAGCCGGATCAATACCTACTCTTTTTAATATCAATGGAATAGTGGCCCCGGTAAGCCCCGCAACAATTAAATTACCGGTCATTGCCAAAAATAGTACAAGGCCAAGTTTTAAGTTAGCTTCATAAAAATACGCTATTATCAAAACAATAATACCATTGGCAGCACCATTGAGCATCCCAACCAAAAACTCTTTTACTACAGTGTTATAAGCTTGTTTATCTGTTAAATCGCTTAGCGAAATACGCCTTACAGTAACAGCCAGTGCCTGTGTTGCTGCATTACCGCCCATTCCGGCAATAATGGTCATATAGGCGGCAATAATAGGAAATTTGGACACCGTACCATCAAACTGCCTGATAATTGATGCAGCGAGGTACGCAGTGCCCAAATTGATTACCAACCATGGCAAACGACTTTTTATGGCATCTTTCCAGTTACCGCTCAGTTCCTCGTCTTCAGATACACCGGATATTTTCAGGATGTCTTCGGTGCTTTCCTGCTCCATAACGTCCATGATATCATCCACGGTAACCCGCCCAAGCAGCTTCATATTATCGTCAACAACAGGAATACTGGCTAAATTATATTGGGATATCAGGCTGGCAACATCTTCCTGATCCAGATCGGCTTTAACAAAAACAAAATCAGTATTTACCAGGTCACGTACCTGCGCATCAGCCTTCGCTTTAAGAATTGATTTAACGGACAAGATCCCCTGCAAAATATCGGCGTCATCCACCACATAAATGGTATAAAACTCCTCCATTTCTTCTGATTGGCGAACAATCTCATCCAGCGCATCTTTTTTATCCAGATTGATGTTAACCTTTACTATTTCCGAGTCCATCAAACCACCCGCGGTATCCTCGTCATATTTTAACAGGGCGCGTATACTATCGGCATCTTCCTGGTCAAGGTCCTCTAAAATCTCCTGCTGCTCATCTTCATCCAGCTGTGAAATAATATCCGTCGCATCATCGTAATCCAGCTCTTCGATTATCTCAGAACGTTTTTCTGGGTCAAGACCGATAAGCAACTCTCCCGGGTCCTGCTCCTCGTGCATTTCTGAAATTACCTCCGACGCAATGTCAGTCGGCAGCACATTAATGATCCTTTCCCTGGCTTCCTGCGGAAGTTTCTCGAATAACAAAGCAATCTCCGAAGCATGATATTCCTTCAGAACACTCTCTAATTCAGCATCATTTCCCTGCAGCGCTTTTTCGAAGCGCTGCAAATCCGATTTATCAATTTCAAAAGATTGCATACCGGACTAAAATACACATTTA
>JABDEQ010000057.1 GCA_013286985.1 Bacteroidota bacterium
AGCTGAGCGCGTCATTGGGTGCAAGTATTTTTCCACTCAGATATTTTTCGCAGTTGATCTATAAATTGGTTCGAACAAAATCCAGTTGGGATCACTGGATAAAAAGTCATTAGCCTTAAGTCGAAAGTCTTGAGGCTTTTTTGTTGGCGTTAATGCAGTCGCCTACAAACATATTAATCCGAAGTTGCAAACTTCGGATAGCGGGAAGTATACCGATAAATAGGCCAATCAGCCTTGGTTCTTTCTTTATCATGGCTATTTAACCACGGGAAATGGCTGTTTCACGTAAAGTTTTTTATTCGGTTAATTACGCAGGATAGATTTGTTCACAACCAATTGAAACAATGAACCTGATTTTTAAACCCATGAATAATTTTTTTTTAAGATTTACAGGATTAACGGTTTGGCTATTTTGCTCCCAGCAAATAGCACAAGCACAAACAGGACGGCCGGAAATTAGCGGACGGGTAATCAATGAAAGCCATGCGCCTGTTAGCTACGAAGCTGTAACTTTAGTTAGCGCAAAAGATTCTGCCACTGTTATAAGAGGTACATTAACTGGTGACGATGGCAATTATATATTTAGCTCCATCAGTAAAGGGACATACTTTTTAGCGGTGTCCCCGGCGGGACAAAAACGCAGTTTAAAAGGCCCGGTAATAGTTACAGACACGACAACCATTATCAAAGTAGAGGACATTAATATAACAACCAACCGTTTGCTCTCCGAGGTAGTGATAGTATCTAAAACGCCTTTAATTGAGCAGCAAACAGATAAAACCGTAATAAATGTTGAGAATAGTAGTTTAGCCGCCGGTAATAATGTAATGGATGTTATACAGCGATCGCCCGGGGTAACGGTAGATGACCAGGGGAATATTTCCATGAAAGGTAAAGCCGGCGTTACAGTAATGATTGATGGCCGTTTAACCTATTTGTCAGGAGATCAGCTTTCCTCGTTGCTCAAATCAATGCCGGCAAATTCGATAAAAGCCATCGAACTTATCGCAAATCCATCATCAAAATATGATGCGGCAGGATCGGCAGGGATCATCAACATCCGCACATTAAAAAATAGCACTTACGGTTTTAACGGGAATGTTACCATTGGTGCTGGCTATGGCAAAAACTTCAGGGATAATACCTCTGTAGCACTTAATTACAGGCAGAAAAAGGTGAACCTGTTCTTTAATTATAGTTATGACGATAGCAAGCTTTCGCGGTTCCTGCAAATTGACAGAACTAATAAAGCAGAAAATACATTAACTTATTTTGATGAAACCACCCAGGCTTTAATGCATAGTGAAAATAACACCTATAAGGCGGGCATGGATTATAATATTAATGATAAAAATGTAATCGGTGTGATGGTAAACGGATATATAGATAATGGCAACAACCAAACGTCAAATACCACCCTGGTGAGCAATAATATTAATCCGGTAGATACTAATGTGGTTGCCACTAACCCTACAATCAACAAATTTCAATATACAGCCTTAAACCTTAATTATCATTCCAAATTAGATTCATTGGGTGAGGAGTTAAGCGCAGATGTGGATTATGCGTATTATAATAATGATGTTAAAACAGTATATAACAACTTTTTTTATGATCCAACAAACGCCGAAACCTTAAAAGCTCCGGATATTTTCAGAAACAATACACCTACCATTGTAAAAATATTTTCGGCCAAAATTGATTATACACATCCTTTTAGCAAAAAAACAAAATTAGACGCAGGCTTAAAAACAAGCTATGTGCGTACTGACAATAATATCGTATATGAAAATTTAACAAATAATTCATGGGTAAACGATACCACTCAAAGCAACCAGTTCAGGTATACCGAAAATATTAATGCCGCTTATGTAAATCTTAATATCAACACAGGTTTTATGGATATCCAGGCAGGCTTGCGTGCAGAACAAACAAACTCGGAAGGAAACTCTATAACTACGAATAATATAGTCGATCGCCATTACTTTGATTTGTTCCCGAGTTTATTCTTACACAAAAAACTGTCGGATAACAACACAATAGGGTTTTCCTATTCAAGGCGGGTAGACAGGCCCAATTACGCCACACTGAATCCTTTTGTTTATAACTTTGATTTATATACCTTAAACAAGGGTAACCCATACTTAAACCCGCAGTTTACTAATTCGGTAAGTTTCTCTTACAATTATAAAAGCGCTCTGTATGTTTCACTTTCCTACAGCAGGACCAATGATGCGATTACAGAGGTTACCTTGCCCGATACGGCAAATAAAACGCTGTATGTAACACAACAAAACTTAGCTAACGTGCAAAACTATTCTTTAAATATCAGTTATCCTTTAAATGTTACCAACTGGTGGACTACCTACAATAACGCCAATATATATTATAATAAATTTAATACCCCTAACCTGTTAGGTGTGCCATATTCAGTTGGCAGGGCAGCGTACGATTTTAATACAAACCAAACCTTTGCTGCAAACAGTACAACCAATGTCGATTTATCTTTTACATATCTTTCGCCGCGCATTTATGGCACCTATTTTATAAATTCCATGTATTGGTTTGATTTAGGGGTTAAAAAATCATTTGCACAAAAAAGATTGGTGGTCAAAGCATCGGCAGACGATCTATTTAACTGGCATCATGAAAATATCCACACCGTAATACCCGGCCAGGATTACCGCATCTACCAAAAATTTGAAACACGTATCTTTAGGCTTTCTGCAAACTATCGCTTCGGGAGCACCAGGGTACAGGGTGCTCGTGAACACGCAAAAGGATCTTCGGATGAGGAAAACCGTGTCAAACATTAATAGAGAGCATAAATAAATATATTTGTTCAAACTGAGGCAACCAGATTTATACGATGGTCGGAAATGAATTCAACATGGTTAGGATCACCATAAGCAAGAAAATGATTCTCTATCATACCCTCTTTTGGTTATCTTTTATTTTATATGAATTAGGCCTGTTTTTTATTTTAAATGCGCTGACGAGTTCATTCGCAGATTATCTGATCCATTATATACTGAACATTGGGTTATTTTATGTAAATGTATACCTGATTTTAAAATGTAATACGCTTAAAAACAAATATTTTCTTCTGCTGATATGCTTATTAATAGAACTGTCCGGATATTTAATGATCAATTACTTCGTTGATCGTTATCTTGAAGTGCATCATATACCAGTTTCTAAACTGGTACATCCCTTAAAATTATTTCTGGTACCGGTCATCTGGCGGGCGATTTATTTTATAGCCTTAAGTACCGGCTATACCTTCTACTTATATAACGTTAATTACAAAAAGCAGCTCATTGATTTGCAACAGGATCAATTAGTTGCGTTAAGTTTAAAAGCGCAATTGGAAAAGGATGTGCTACGGTCCAGAAATGCGATTTTAAAGATGCAGGTTAACCCGCACATGCTTTTTAATAGCCTTAATTTCATCTACAATAAGGTGCGAAAAACATCCGCGGAAGCCGGGGAAGCCGTGATGCTTTTGTCGGAGGTTTCAAGATACACTTACATTTCCACCAGTCATGAAAACTTGTCAAAGCTGACCGATGAGGTAGAGCAGATCAGGAATTTAATCCAGCTTAACCAAATTCGCTTTGACCATAACCTGTGTATTTCTTTTAACATAAGCGGAGATACCGTAGATATCAACATACCGCCGCTGATATTGCTGACCTTTGTGGAAAATATCTTTAAGTACGGGAACCTACGGAATAATGATTTTCCTGCGATCATCAACATTAGCGTTTCTGAGAATGAACTCCAATTTAAAACGTTAAATCAAATCGTCATCCTTCCTTTGGAAAATAAAGGTGATGGGGTGGGCATAAAGAACGCAGAATTGCGACTAAGAAATTATTATAAAGATAAATTTAGGTTAAACATTGACCGTTATGCGGATAGGTTCTTAATCGATTTAAAAATTCAGCTTTAAAATGGAAAACATTAAATGTTTAATTATTGATGACGAGATCCATGCCATCGAATTGCTAACTGACTATTTAGCTGATATTCCCAATTTTACGCTGGTTGGAGCTTATCAGGATCCCGCTAAAGGTTTAATGAACGTTAATGCCCTGGCACCCGATTTTTTATTTTTAGATATCGATATGCCCGGCTTAAATGGAATAGAGCTAAGCAATTTGATAACGGCAGACACCAAAATTATATTTACTACAGCTTCACCAAATTTTGCCATAGAGGCATTTGAGTTAAACGCTTTTGATTATTTGCTGAAACCCATATCAACTTTACGGTTTTACAGGTGCATCAATAAGATGACCGCTTTTATTGCAGAAAATACGAAATCCGGAAAAGACAACGCTGAATATTTTTACATCAAAAGTGAGAACAAAGGCAAAATGATCAAAATTGATTATGAAGACATTTTGTATGTGGAATCCAATAATAACTATGTAACTATTGTCTTGTTAAATCAAAAGCATAATGCATATCTCACACTAACGGAAATTGCCGAGGCGTTGCCCGTCAAATTATTTTACCGGGTTCATAAATCTTTTATCATCAACTATAATAAGATCAGTTTGATAGACGGCAATCAGATCATTTTAATTGATAAGACGGTATTACAAATCGGCAACACTTATAGGGAGGCGTTTTTAAATATCATACAAAACCTTACTATTAAGAGTGCGAGGTAGGTGATCTTTCTAATGAATAGAGCGTCTTTGATATTAGAGGTTGTATTGTGTGTTTTAAACTCTTAATACTTTTGCAACAAAAAAGCTGCTTTACGAAAGCAAAGTGCCTTTGTGGCCCCGAAGAGAATCGAATCCCGACTTTGATGGCAGCAATATGCCTTAAGCTTTTCAGAAAGTGGTTCGTAAAAAGTGCAATGGGGACCACTGGAAAAAGTCATTAGCCTTAAGTTGAAAGTCTGGAGGCTTTTTTGTTGGCGTTAAGGTAGTCGCAGACCACAAACATATTAATCAGAAGTTGCAAACTTCGGATAGCAGGTAAATTAATAGTAGCGAAAGATATAACCGTTACAAAATATCATAGACAATTAGTATGCGACCTTATAATCCTCAAAAAAAGAAAATACGTGGGTGGAAACGCAGAGTGCGACAAGTTGAGCAATGGGGCGAACAGATAAAACAGCCTTATTTAAAATACTTCCTGGCGGAAGGGGGGCGATATACTTATGAACGCTGCTATCTTTCGCCGTTTTATAGGTTGGATAAACGGCAACCCCCATTGTGGTTCTATAAACTAATTATAGATAAATTCATAACCGCGTACTATTTATGGGAGGAGATATTTAAACAGTTAAATGCGCCGCATGATTTGCAGTTATGGCTTTATGATCCTTCTTATATAAGTTCAGAAATTATTTGTCATAAAATGCAAAATTATGATGAGGTTAAGCGATTTAGCTGGGAATCGGATTTGAGCAAAAAATTTCCTTATGATAAATTGAAAATTCCGGGTCATGATTTATCCGAATTTGATTGGCTATTGGCCGACGACGAACATGTTCATTTTGTTGATGACTTTGATTATGCTGATTTTACAGCAGAGGATTTGTCAAATGATGGCTATATCAAAAAGGTGCAAAACAATGGGGTTGCTTACTATACAAAACGAGTGGGCGATATTTGGATTGGCAGAAGAAGAGGCAATTTAAACGCAGACTCAAAGAGTGCCTTACAGGGCTATTATGTACCGCCAAAATAGTGCATCGTCGAGGTTTTAAAACCAACGCATTACCAATCCAATCATTATTGTTGTTAAGCTGCAAGCTTAAAACATTTTAGGACGAAGTTACGCTACGCTAAACTTCGACCAGTGGGGGTTTTTCAAATTCAACCTATACATCAGGTGCATCAAAAGAAGGCATCACTTACGGTAGCTCAATGTTAAATGGCACTAACTTAACGGGGCACACCACAACCTTTACACCAACGCCGTTAGACGGTTTTTTATTAATAGGTGCCCCTGTTCTTAGTAATATAGCGAAATATGTCAAATTTGTCCCTGAATAAAATGGTAAAAAATAGCGTTATGAAAATAAAACATATATGGAATATATTTTTTATTGTTGTTTGTATGATGATGTCATGTAATGATCCCGTAGCGGACAAATACCAAAAAATATTACAAGCACATCCAACAATACTTTCGCAAACCCTTCCCGACCATTATTTAAATTTGTTCCAACAAAAGGCAAGGGGTAAAATTAAGTTGATGACATCGCTTGAGCATATTGGTAGAGATACGGTTTGCAATTTCTTATATGACCGGGAATACTACATAGCGTTATACACGCTAAGCCGGTCTTACGATTTCTCACTTCAAAATTCTTTGCGAGAAAGTTTTGGCGAAAGCAGTGTAGAATCTGGTACCCCATTTTATGATAATGATATTAATTCTGTAGGTATTAGACATCGTATTTATGTTGATGATAGTGACTATGTTAAACCTTCAAATATTTTCATTTCATTCGCAGGCGCCAGATTCTCAAAAGGTGAAAAGAATGACACCATTGCAGATTATTTTTTTGAATGTAAAAATCTGTCCATCAAGTACGGGGTAAATGGCCATCAAGAAGTATTTGTTGAAGCGAAAGGTTATAAGCCATTAGAAATAATGTTTTTAAAGAAAGAGAAAAAAATGTTCTTGATTTTCATAACAACTAAAAAAGATTCCATGTCATTCCATCACGCAATTGGTATATCATTGTTTAAATAACAACATCGGTAGTGTATCAAAACTGTTGTTATTTTACAAGGTTACCCCCATCTGGCGCGAGTATGCAGTGTCGGGCTCAAGCCCAGAGTACTCACGCCAGAAAGGGAGTATGCAGCAATGACAAGCGCGGAGGTACTCGTGATTTTTCTATTAACATTACAATATTCTATGTCCCACTATTGATGGTGTTTTTCCTAAAAAACGCATTTTTTTAGCCCACGTTGTCCCAAGTTTGGCGGACGATTAGCATTAACTTCTTGATTTACAATAGGCGTTGTCCCGGCTGTACCGGGCTGTCTCTTGTTGTGTCATGTATTTGCGGGACAGTGCACCTTTTTTAACCGGGGTTTTGCGTTAGGGATTGCAGCGGACACCGGCCTTGCGAATAAGGCCTGCAGGCGTATAAGCGTAAAGCCCGGCCGCCGTTCTACCACGGCGGGAACGCCCCGGCAAAAAAGCATACTAATCTGTAGGTCTTAGGTTCAAATCTTATTAGGATCAAAAAAGGAGATATCCGATTTGGACACCACCTTTTTTGCTTAATATAACCTTCTATTACTTAGATTTATTGATTATTTCTATTTAGCCATTGTTGCCTGGCTTGCTGCTTCAATAATCAGTTTGGCAACTTCAGTTGGATGTGACTCATAAACGGAATGACTTGCCCCGTCAATTTCTACTGTGTGGCTGCTCGCTCTTTTGGCGTACATCCGTTCCAGGTCAGGATTAATAATACGGTCAGATTTGGCAACCATGTACCAGCTTAGTTTTGATCTCCAGGCCGGATTTTGGATTACCGCATGAAATACTTCGTCTGCGGTCAGCATCTGTGCATGAGCTGTAAATTCTGCTACATTTTCGGGCAGGTCAGCAGCAAAATCAGCATAGAAATGCTCAGGGTTGATATAGTCAAAGCCATCTGCAGTTTTTTGAAGCGATTTATACGCCGGTGGATACAATTTTCCATTGGCTGCTTCATTCTCTCCTTTATCCGGTGCATGTGCAGCAATATAGACAAGGCCTGCAACATGCGGATCATTACCTGCCTCTGTTATAATGGCACCGCCATAACTATGCGCCACTAAAATGCAGGGTCCGTCCTGTAGGGCTAAAATCCGTTTAACTGCATTTACGTCATCAGTAAATGTGGTAAGCGGCTGTTGCACAATGCTCACATGATAGCCTTTTTTTACTAAAATATCATAAACCGGTTTCCAGCCGGAGCCATCCACAAAAGCACCGTGTACCAGGACGATATTTTTAATGCCGGATGGTTGCTGTTGCGCTTCAGCTATAGTAAAGTTTAATATTAATGCGAAAAACAGACTGATTTTTGATAGTCTATTCATGATGTTTTTTGACGTTTTCATATTTTATGAAGATTATGTTATTAAAATTGAAGATTGCCAGTGCTTTGGCAGCAGGTGTTACATGCGTTTAATTAGACTTTTAGGCCCCCAAAAATGCTGACCATCATGATAGCCAGAACGGTGGCCGTGATCCAGATATATAGTTTGTCTTTTTCAATAATGAAGCCTACAAGGGAAAAGGCGATCCGCAAAATAGGCGTGATGATGAGCGCCACTACACCCAGCTCAATAACGCCTTTTGCATTGGCGATGTATACGCCTTTAAAAATTTCGCCCAGGCTTGTGTACCCGGCTTTAGCTCCGGTAAATGAATGGTAATTGGGAACAGCCAGGGCTCCGAATTGTTTAAGATATATCAATCCGCCGATGAGTACGATGAGGCTGGCGATGATCACACCAAATCGTAGTTGTAATCCGATGAGCCGCTCAATATCCTGATCTGCCGGAGTTTTTTTTGAAGTTATATTTTTCATTTTTCAAATAATTAAATGATTCATTAAAATTGATGGTGATAACCGTTATAGATCATTTCGAAGGCGACGAATGAAATAGCCAGGCAAAAAATATACTTTAACACCTTTGGATCAAGCCGGGTAAGTAATTTGGAGCCGGTGAATGCGCCCGCAAGTACCCCTAACACCACAGGGAAGGCAATACCGGCGTCCATATAACCCCTTTGCAGGTAAATTACGGCACTGGCCGCTGCGGTAACACCGATCATGAAGTTACTGGTTGTAGTGCTTACCTTAAAGGGAATATGCATGGTAGAATCCATGGCCAGCACCTTTAATGCCCCCGAGCCGATACCAAGCAGGCCAGAAAGCACGCCGGCAAGTGTCATAATGGAAAAACCAGCTCCAACGTTTTTTAGCTGATAAGCTACCTCACCATCTTTGGTAGGATAGGTACTGTTCAGTTTCAATTTTAACGCCGCGTTACTTCCCGTGGTCAGTACCCCCTGGTTTTTTTTCCGGATGGTCATAAAAGCTGAGAATAAAAGAATGGCGCCAAATAAAATGGCAATGGTGTTGGTCGGTGTATAAACAGCGATTATTGCTCCGCCAACAGCGCCGATTGTTGTGGCGATTTCAAGGAACATGCCAAGGCGGATATTGGTGATGCCTTCTTTGACATAAGCGCTGGCCGCACCGGAAGAATTGGCAATGGCCGCCAGCAGTGCGGCGCCGATTGCATACCTTATATCGACATGAAAAACAAGGGTTAACAGCGGTATAACAACAACGCCGCCGCCCAAACCGGTGAGCGAACCTACCAGGCCGGCAAGATAGGCGCCGGCAAGTAATATCAGGGTGAATGTTAGAATAGTCATCGTTTTAATAATTATTGTCCAGAATAAATTTGATAATGTCCAGCGCCTGCTTTTTTCTTTTGCCCTTGATCGCTTTATACAAGTCCTCGTGCAAATGATGGCTCATTGCAAAATGGCCGATGCCCTGCAACTCACGCCGCGAAAAAAATGTGCGTATGGTTTGGGTGAAATGTTGATAAAGACTAATTAGAACCTTATTTGATGAGGCTTTGGCAATTGCCACATGGAAGGCGATGTCTGCATTTGTACACTGCTGGCGGTCTTCGTTTGCAATAGCCTGTTTGCGAAGCGCAAGCTGTTGTTCCATTTCCAGCAGTTGCTCTTTAGTATGGTGTTCAACTGCCAGCTTTACAATTTCTTCCTCAAGCAGTTTCCTCACGGTGTTGATTTCGTCAAAGTCAGCGTTCTTCAAACGCTCATCTATCGTTTGGGATGGGCTTTCTTCATTTACAATGGTGCCATTCCCTTGTTGTACCCTTACAATACCCGCCATCGACAGGCTTTTGATCGCTTCCCTGATCGTAGAGCGCCCAACCGAATAGGTTTCCATTAACTCCTTTTCCGTAGGTATTTTTTCACCTGCATTGTACTTCTTATTCAGAATATCCTGCCGGATGCGAACGCTGATTTGATCTGATAATCTTTCGCTTTTCATATCGCTTTAATTATTTACAACTCAAAGGTATGATCTTTATTTAAAGATCATACCTTTTAAAAAAGATATGACATTCTCATTACTTAGTCACGACTAAAACCAATACACTCTTTGCTAAGAGTGTCAAACTGTAAAATTAGTGGCGAATAAAGGCTACCTGCGAAAAAATTATTGGGAAAACGTACTTCTTCTGTACGCTGCGGGAGTTTGCCCCGTTTTTGATTTAAAGATCCGGTTAAAAGCCGATTCCGACTGATAACCGACCTTTGCTGCAATTTCGGATATATTGCTGTTGTCCGTTGTTAATAGCTTTTGGGCTTGTCTGATGCGCCAGTTGGTAAGGTAGCTCAGCGGTGTTTCATGTACTAATTTTTTAAAGCGGTTAAAGAAAACAGAACGTGACATGCCAATTTCCGACGCTAGAGATTCCAGCGTCCAATCGTTTTGGGGCGAGTCCTGCATCAGTTTGAGTGCCTTGCTGATCCCCGGGTCATTTAATGCGGAAAGAAAACCACAGCCGGGCCCAGACTGTTCTAAATCTAAATATGCCCTGATAATATTAACAAACATAATTTCCGACAAACTTTTCAGCATTACTCTGCTTCCTGGTTTTTCGTTATTGAGTTCTTCCAGCATTAATTGCGTAACCTGCTTTAATAATAACTGGTTCTCTGTTACATATTGCCTGATATGAATAATAGGAGGCAAATCCTTTAGAAAAGGATGCAGGGGCTGATAATCAAATTCAAAATGGCCCGCTATAAGGGTAGTTACGTTGCCGCCACCATTAAAAACAGGAATTCCCTCTCTGCGAGCCTTTACAAATTCGGGCGACGGCATGCGTAAACTTGTAGCTTTGTCTGCTATCCAGTGGGCGCTTCCGTGAGGTACGAATACCAGATCGCCCTCCGTCAATTCTATAACACGGCCATCAGGCGAGCCAACGGTACAACTGCCGCTCACCAATCGCCAGAATTGCGAATTTTCGTCCTTAACAATATCCAGTCCCCATGGGGCTGCAAGGGGAAACTTGCTATAAACAACACTTCTGAGCCTGGTTGCCTCTAATACAGTACTTAAAGCGTCCATTTTTATAAATTGATACGATTAAGCAAATATATAACACTTTTTAATACTTTAAGTATTAAACGACAGGCTAACTTTGTGTTATTAAATAATCAGGAAAAAAATGACAACTCAGGAATTAGCCAATCGCTACTATGATCTTTTTCAACAAAGGCAAGTGGCAGAAATTTATCAACAGTTTTATAGTGCAGATATTGTTTGTACCGAACCTGAACATGCTTTGGCGTTAGGTGTGCCTACCATAACCACCGGTATTGAAGCGGTTTTAGCAAAGTCGAAGGCCAGGCAGGAAACTATAGCAGAAGTGCACAGCTTCTTCTGCAGCGAACCGGTGGTTGGAGGCGATTATTTCAGCGTAGCCATGGGCAGGGACATGACCTTAAAAAATGGCCAGCGGTTACAGTTAGCAGAAATTGGAGTTTTTGGTGTAAAGGACGGTAAGATAATATCCGAAACCTTTTTCTATTAGCAACCGGTTAAAACTAATTGAATATCTTTTGACCACATTGCAATTTAAAACCGGGGTAAAATTTTCTTCCCTTTTGGGGTGATCTGAACATTTACTTTTTGCATAAAAGCAGAAAGGTGTAAAGCAAATAGATCATTTGCTTTACACCTTTTTAAAGTCAGATTTTTACATTGCACCCCTCAATGGGCGGATGCTATTTAGTTGTTGTACTTAAATTAAGCTGATTAAGTACCGGTGTTTTTACCGATTGAATATCATTATGAACCGAATCATTTAACTGATCAAATATAACAATCTCATTTGCGCCCTTTTTTAACCAACAGCCCGGAAGATAGAGTGTTTGCTGAGGGCCAATATTCCAAAATCTGCCAAGGTTATGTCCGTTTACAAAAACAATGCCTTTGCTCCATTTGCTCATTTCGAGAAAAGTATCGCCGGTTTCATTTAAATCAAATTTTGCATGATAAATTGCCGGATGATTTGCGATAGCATTAAGCTTATCTGACGCCATGCCAGGAGAGGATGACATAGGCAGCTTATACATTTGCCAGTTGCCTGTAATTTCATGGTCAGCTATTAAAACAGGACTAATTATGCCTTTCAGGTTTTTGACAATCTCTTCACCATAATTGATTCTTCCCATATTTTCAACCAATATATCCAACGTACCATTAAAGGGCACATTGATATCCATTTCAAATTTTTTGTTGACGCGATTGAGCTCCCCAACTTTTTTTCCGTTTACATATACAATAGCATAATCTCTTAAACCATTTAAAACCAATTTTCCGCTAACAGGCTGATTAAATCTGCGCCGGTAAAGTACATAACCATATCCCTGGTTTAAATCCTCAAAGGTTAGTGGGGTATCATTCGTTACGGGCGTCATTTTGCCAACCATCGTAAAAAAGTCTTCAGATCGGTCAAACTTTATTGAAGGGATATCAATTACTTTTACAGGGGCAGGTACAGGAGGCAGTTTTTCTTTTGTATAATTCTGGATCTCATTTCTTAGAGAATCATATTTTTGCGTTGCCCAGCCAGCTTCACTTATTGGCGCATCATAATCATAACTGGTTATATCCGGCTGAATACCATGATCCTGATCATAATTGGCACCGGTGCTGAACCCGAAATTTGTACCCCCGTGAATCATATAATAATTAAAGGATATACCAGCCTGAAGATACTTTGCTGTTTGCTTAACAACATCCGCGGTACTTACGCGTACAAAATCTGCCCCCCATTGATCCAACCAGCCCGGGTAAAATTCGGCAACCATGTACGGGCCTTTACCATCATGGTATTTATTGATCACTTCTTTTACTTTGGTTACGTCGTCCTCACCGTTTACTGTAGGCAAAGCCCCTTTTACACTGCCTCCCTCTAAAAGCCAGCTACCGTCAGATGTATACAATGGTACATCGAAACCGGCATCAAGAAGCTGTTGTTTAATAGCCAGGCTATATGCCTTATGTTCTGCAAGCGGAATGTCTTTTCGCTGTGCAACATACGATCCAAATTCATTTTCAACCTGCACCATAATAATGGGGCCGCCATGAGTTATCTGTAAATTTTTAACCTGATTAGCCAGGTGATTGATATAAACACTGCACGAGTCCAAAAAAGCTTTGTTATTATTCCTTATCACCAGGTCCTTGTTCTTTTGCAGCCACCATGGGTAACCGCCAAACTCCCACTCGGCGCATACATATGGGCCGGGACGAAGAATTACCATCAGGCCTTCTTCCTGCGCTGTTTTTATAAATTCAGCAATATCCCTATTGTCTGTTTTAAAATCCCAAACACCGGGTGCAGTTTCCTGGTAATTCCAAAATACATAAGTAGCTACAGTATTAAGGCCCATAGCCTTCATCATTTTTAACCGGTGGCGCCAGTAAGGTTTTGGTATCCTGGCAAAATGCATTTCGCCCGAGTGTATCATAATGGCTTTACCATCATAAATAAAATTCCCGTCCTTTATTTCAAAAGTGTGCCTGGCCTGCGAAAAGCTCGCAAAATGAATAAGAAGAAGGAGTATTATGGTGCTTATTGATTTTTTTTTCATTGCATTTATTAGTTGTTTATTCGAAGATTAATTTTCCAAAGTACTGTGGTAAATGAAAGTTTGGCTTATCGGCTATAATATTGTTCCAGCATAAAAAATGCGGTTCGGGTAGTTCATCACCACATTTATAAAAATTTGCCCGGCAGTTTACACCCTTTAATGATGTAAGCTTTTGCTTAAAAAATGATGTGAAAGGGATAGCAATAGTTAATTCCCAATGGAAAGTTAAAGTATCATGCTCCGTCACTTTATTAACCGCAATACATTTTATACTATTTACGAGCGAAGGATGGGCCAGTTCTCTTTTCTTATCAACTCCATAGCCAAGCAATGGTGTCCCCAAAGCATTAAATTCGAAGTTATAATAGGCGGCGTCCCCTTCAAATCCAATAAAAAACTCCACACAGCTATCATTCCAAACCGGGTCGTTTGTTTGTTTATAGGTAGCCCTGAAGTATTTTTCTTTTACCATAAATTTCAGGAAAATGGCATCGTCCCCATAAATCATTTTAAATTTCACATCTGGCTCAATACCTTCGTTAGGCCAGGGCTGATAAGCCAATTGGTTAGCCTCACTTACCGAAAATATATCCCCTAAAATATCTGCCGCATCGGTATACTTTGCCGATGGTGAATACGGGACATACAGTAAATTGATATTATTTTTCACCGGCGCTTATATTAACTTCCCATTTATTTAGTTATTGGTGGCTGTAATATTTTCATCTGCTTCCATAACCAATCGCTCAAACTTTTCTTTGGCCTGCAAATATTCATTTAGTAATTTCAATTGATTTTTTGCACGGTTTAAGTTATGATCAGGATATTTGGGCTCATAGTAAATATCATTATTAAGGTAATCGGTTAAAAACCGGATAGCCTGCATGTATATCATTAATTCTCCCGAAAAAACAAAGTATCGTTTCTCCTCCGCTGTTAAAACATTCCTCATTTCAGATAAATAGCCCTGACAAATTGCGCTGAATACATTTTCCCTGATATAAACTTTAGAAAGGTCCGTTTCTTCTTCGTTTGCAGGCGAAAGATAAGTTCGCATCATATCGCCAACATCACTTAAAAAATATCCGGGCATTACCGTATCCAGATCAATAACGCATAGCCCATTTTGCTTGTCATCAAATAACACATTGCTGATTTTGGTATCATGATGTATAACCCTTAATGGAATCGCATTATTGGCCGTAAGCTTGTTGTAGGTTTGCAATATATCAAGGCAGTTATATACCTCTTTTATTTCAGCAGAGGCACGGACTATTCTTTCATTTATTGCATTATTACATGCTTTATTAAATTGTTCAAACCTTAAATTTAGGTTATGAAAGTCGACCAAAGTATATGCTAACAGGCTAATGTTAAAATCTTTAAGTACAAAAGTGAACTTGCCAAACTGCTTTGCAGCTTCAAATGCCTGCCTTTCTTCACTCACAAAATCCAAAGATTGCGAACCTTTTACAAATGGGAATAGTCTATAATATTCTCCTGATTCCGACTCTACTAAAAAGTCTCCGGAGACCGATGGCAGCATGCCTGCAAAAAAGTAATCCGGATGTGTTTCTTTCAGATATGATTGCAGGGCAATTAAATTGTTAGCGATATTATAAGGTGATTTAAAGACATCAATATTGATTTGCTGAAGAATATATTCGTCAATTTTGCCGGATAGCTTAAACGTATGGTTTATTAAACCCGATCCGAAAGAATTGATTTGATAATCAGATGGCTTCAATCCAAATTGAGCCAGTATATTGTTGAGCATAGTTTTTATTCGTCGAATAATTAGTTGGTAATTTTAATAGCCTGTTCTTTATCTGTTTTTAACCAGGTCGTTTTGACATGAACAGTTCCCTTTTTTTCGCCGGCATCAAAATAACAGCCAATTTTTTCACTATTAAATTGTTGCAGCGAAGAATAAATTTTTACGTTCCCGCCATTAATAACCACCTTTTTAGGTTCTGCAGATTGATGCACCTCCAGTAAATAAACCCGCTGCTGGTATTTGCCTTTATAGTTACCAATTGTTGGGTGGATGTTTATCTGCAGGCCATTAATGGCATTAACTTCAATTAATGTTTTCCCGAATGCTCCCTTGCGGTAATCGCGGGTTACGCCGTCATCCTCATATAAGTTAAATGAAGATTTTTTGAAGGGGTATATTTCCAGCGTCAGGCTATCGGCTTTCTTTTCGCCATCATAATTCATCGCCGGGTACATGGGTATAATTGCACCTGCTTTTACAAATAATGGCAACTTATCTAACGGAGCCGGATAGTTATTTAGCCAGGTAGTGCCGGTATAAGCATCACCATTCCAGTAATCGTACCACGTACCTTTTGGCAGGTATATACTGTCTCTTTTTGCTTCGCTTTTATAAACCGGGGCTACTAAAAGCCATTCGCCATTCATAAACTGGTATTGCGTTTTTTTACTCCATGTGACGGTATCTTTGGGGTATTCCAACACCATTGCCCTGGTTGTAGGTACACCGGTTTCATGCGCCTGCTCGCAGTAAGTGTACATATAGGGGGTTAAGCGCATTTTAAGTTCAAGGTATTTACGATTAATAGAGTTGTAAGGCTCACCATAAATATAAGGTTGTTTATCTTTTTTTGCCCAGCCGCTCATCACCATAAATACAGGCGTAAAGCATTTCCATTGCAAATCGCGCACGTAAGTGGAGTCGCTGCCACCAAAAATACCATCAACATCACCGGTTGCAGCATTTTGTGCAGACAAACCTGATCCTATCAGGGTTGGGATATGGAAACGAATATATTCCCAGTTACCTGTTTGGTCGCCGCTCCACACGGTTGAATATTTTTGTGTACCTGCCCAGCCCATTACACTCCACACAAAGCCGCGGGCATTGCTATTGTTCTCTATTCCGTTATAAGCTGATTTGCAGGCATCTAATGCAAATTTATAGCCCGGCCCAACCCATGCCACATCAAGCTTACATAAGCGGGTGCCCGATAGTCCCACCTCTTTTGCTATTTTATCAATTCCGTTTTCCGTCCACAAACCGGTATAAAACCCACGTTTGTGAAGCTCCATAACAGTCGAATCAAGCTTTAAATAGCCGCAGCCATAGCCATCATTTGGCAGTATCCATCCACGAGGCATATTATTGCTGATATAATTATCAGCCACCAGTTTAATTACATCGGGCGTTGTGCCATTTATGCCACTGCCGGTATAGTTTTTGGTGTCGTAGCCTTTTTTCAGGCCGCGGTTATAGCAGTTGGCATCGCCCAAACTCAACGCCCAGCGCGGCATTAAAAATGGCCTTCCCGTAATTTTTGTATAGCCATTCAATATTTTCTTTAATGATGGGCCATAAAAATAAAAGGCATCAAAACGATTTTCGTTATGCGTAAATTTTGATGTTTCTTTAAATGAATAAAGTCCGGCATCAAATGTGTTTCTGAAAACGCCATAACCTGCTGTAGACATATAAAAAGGAGCGGGGTTGGCTCTTCCGCCATCGTCCCAGCCGTTACCTTTTTCAATTAAAATATCATTTCCGCGATGTGAGAAATAACCGTT
>JABDEQ010000058.1:0-177 GCA_013286985.1 Bacteroidota bacterium
ATTGGTATACGAACCACCTTCATTGGGTGCTATACCGTTAGGGATATCCGCCATTATTTTTTCGGCTCCCGTTAACGCCAGTGGTACTGTTGTTTCCGATGGAGCATTTGGGTTGGCTGTCTGGTCAAGGTACTTTTTACATCCTGACAAGCCGATTGCGGAAATTGCCGCTATAAT
>JABDEQ010000058.1:240-16948 GCA_013286985.1 Bacteroidota bacterium
TAATTAATGTAATTTTTTTCATCTCTCTTTAATTAAAATGTTACTTGTACGTTACCGCCAAATACTCTGCTACTTGGTAATTGTAAATTCTGGATACCTGTACCATTGCTATTGCTAGCAGCGCCATCTAACTGAGGATCACCCCACTGATTGCTCTTTGGTAAAAACATAAACAGGTTTCTTCCTGTTAAAGAAAACGTTAAACCTTTTATAAATTTGGTGTTTTTTACAAACTGGTTCAAATTAAATGAAAGGTCGGCTTCGCGGATGCTCCAAAATGCAGCACTTGTTACATACGGGCTACCTACGTTAACCGGGTAAGTTGACCAATATTCCCAACCGCCTTTAAAGATAGGAGTTGTATTTTGTGCATAAACAGGTGCAGAAGCTGTACCTGTATTAACCACAGACCCAGGATAAATAAATATCTGACGACCGGCAGAAGCTGATACAGCAGAAGAACCTGCAAAGTCCATAATTGAACCTGTAGTATTGTAAAGCACACTTCCTGAACGATACTCTGCAACTACAGTAAGCGTTACAAACTTGTAGCTAACTGAAGAGTTTAAACCCAAATTGTATTTTGGAGATGTACGGCCTGCGTCAACCAGGTTAGGGTTAACTTCAGGTGTACCATTGTTCGGGTTAACAACTACGTTGCCCTGAGGATCACGTAAATAATCTTTAATATATAATTGCGGATAAGCCTGACCTACCTGAGCGTAAACACCACCTATGGTAGCACCATTTGTATTAGTAGCTGTGCTTAATAATAATCTGCTTACACCCGGAAGTAAAGAAACAACTTTTGAATCGTTGATTGCAAAGTTACCTCCAACAGTCCATCCTACGCTTGTTGGCGATTTAGGGAACACAATTGCCTGTGCACTGAATTCCTCACCGTATGAATCAATCTCACCAGCGTTTAATACCTCGTTAGTATAACCGGTAGTTGGAGAAACAGAAACATCTAAAGTTTGGTTACGACTCTTTTGGTAATAATAATCAGCGGTTAAATGTAACCTGTCTTTAAATAACCCCAGCTCTGTACCAAACTCACGTTCTGAAATAATTTCAGGAACTAAGCCCGGGCTGTAGCTTGTTGTGTTAAGGGACAATGCACCTGTACCACCGTAAGGGAAACCATTGGTTACGTTGTAGGTGTTGTTAATACTATACGGAGATACCGAAACGTTACCTACACGGCTAAAGTCGGCAGTCAGTTTCCAGAAATCAAGGATGTCATTATTCTTTAAGCCAGGGATAACCTCGGTTGGAATAAACGAACCTTTAATTGAAGGATAGTAGAAAGACTGGTGTGCTGCAGATAAACGGCTATCGCGATCATTTCTTAAAGTTCCTTCTAAAGTTGCAAAGCCTTTATAAGAGATTGTTGCGTCAGCAAAAAACGCAACCTGGCGGATAGTAGCATTTGCCTGGTATAAGGTTGGTGAACCTGTAATAGTATTGGTATTAAAGAAACCAGGTACCAATAAGCTATTGCTGCTATCATAAATATAATCACCATTTTCTGAAAATATCTGGTTACCTAACAATAAGTTAGATTTGAAGTCATTGAAAAAGGTGTGATGAAAGTTTAATAACGCAGTTCCTTCTAAACGAGAAAGGCCATTGTCACCTCCGTAGTTTGGACTAACACCGCTTTCATTTACAATGAAACCGCTACCATCGCCATAGGCAACAATATCATTGGTTCCACCTTTGATAACCGGGTTAAAATAATATTCGTTAACACCGCCTAATGCTTCTTGCGGAACTGTCATAGCATAATCTGACCAATCTACATTGTTACGTGTAAATTTTTCACGGTAAGTACCGGTGTTGTCGTCAACGCGATAGCTGATATCCAACCATTTTGTTGGTGTTAAGGTCAGGTTTAAATTGCCCTGGAACTGATCTCTTGAAATATTTGTTCTTGAGTCATAAATAGCCAGGTAAGGGTTCCATGAGTAAGCTGAAAAATAGTTACTTGGGTTACCAGGTCCGGTAGGTGAAACATCCTGAAACTGTTTAATGTTTACATCAGCAGGAAACTGCAAAAGGTTACCATAAAAGCCGCCTCCGTCTGGTTCTGTTCCATGCTCATCAATGGTTACCTTGGTATAGCTTGCAGAGAAGTCAACTTTAAATATACCATAAGTTTTGGCGCCACTAACGCGTGCGTTTGTTGTATTGCTTTTATCTTGCGGCGTAGTAAATGTTTGGTTAACATTTCTGGCAGATATGCCGAAGTTATTGGCAGCATCACCTTGTCTGAACGAGATATCATTTTGCTCGTTTACACCGGTAACGAAAAACGCCTCAATTGGGTTTTTCGATTGAGGAGAATATTTAGTAGTTAACTGCTCACCTGTAGGGCTGTTAATAGGTACACCTATATTAACAGTTTGGCCATTAAATGCAGGGCCGTATTGCTGGTTTTCAAAAGGAACAAGCTCAGGTTGTGCAGTTAAAGGATTTACATAAGGATTACCTTCACCACCGTACTGTCCGAAACCATTCTGGAATTTTGGAAAATTAGCAACATTGCTAAACTGTAATGAGTTTTGATAAACAATTACAGGTTTTGCATTGGCAGTTCCTTTTTTGGTAGTAATTACAATTGCACCATTTGATGCCTGAGAACCGTAAACCGCAGCAGCACCAGAACCTGGCAGTACGCTGGTTGATTCGATATCGTCAGGATTCAAATTCATTACAATTGATGATGGAACAACCGCACCATCTAATACGAACAAAGCCTGGTTATTACCGGCTAATGAGCGGCTACCACGCAGGTTAACACGTAAAGACGGATCAGCACTGTCATCAGTTTGCTGAATAACCAAACCCGCAACTTTACCGGTTAAACCATTGATAGGGTTAACAGGAGTAGTTTCGTTAAGGTCTTTTGAAGTAATTTGGGTAGCAACATAACCGGTTTCACGGTCAGATTTTTTAATACCCAAAGCGCCGGTTACCACAACCTCACCAAGCTGTTTGCTTGATAATACCAAAACAACTTTAATGTCGCCGGTGGTTGGTGTAACTGTTAATGTTTCATAACCTATGAAACTAAAGGAAAGGCTGGCTCCTTCGGGAACAGATAATGTAAACTTACCTGCTGTGTTGGTTTGGGTACCAACACTGGTCCCCTTTACCTTTACTGTTACTCCCGGAATGGGTAGGCCGTCTTCTTTGGCCGTAACCGTACCAGTAACTGTACGGTTTTGTGCAAATACCTGTGTAATGCATAACATCAGGAAACACAAACTTACTAGTAGAAGTTTTTTCATGTTTGTTAATAATAAGATCAGTTAATAGTTAATTAATCATAAAAGTAGTGTTACGTTATCAAATTGTCAAGCGAAAACTAAAAAAAAACTGCTTTTTTTTAAAAAAAGACAACTCTATACTACAAAAGTGATAATTTTAGTACTATGTATTGCATAATACAATTTAAAACATATATCTTTGTCTTATGATTGTTGAAAATACACAAACCCAAATGCGGAAAGGAATACTGGAGTATTGCATTCTTTCCATTATAGCTAAGGGCGAAACCTATGCTTCGGACATAATTGCCGAGCTTAAGAAAGCCCAACTGCTTGTAGTTGAGGGTACTTTGTATCCTTTACTAACCCGTTTAAAAAATAACGGACTACTCACTTATAACTGGGTTGAATCAACTTCGGGCCCCCCGCGAAAATATTACGTGCTATCTGACGAAGGCAGAAACGTGCTCGAACAATTAGACAAAACATGGGAAGAGCTTTCATTTGCAGTGCAAACCGCTATTGGAAACAGAAAATAAAACAACCTAAAATATTATTATCATGAACAAAACTATCATCATAAATATAAACGGCATTGTTTTCCACATAGAGGAAGATGCCTACGAAGTGTTAAAAAATTACATGACTGATGTTAAGCGACACTTTTCGAGCTCGGCCGACAGTCTTGAAATCACCACCGATATTGAAAACCGGATTGCCGAAATGTTTGCGGAAACACTGGCGCGCGAAAACAAACAGGTTATTGTTGAGCAGGACGTAAACAGCATAATTGAGCAAATGGGTACTGTGGCGGATTTTGAGTTTGCAGAAGATAACAACAAAGCTGATTCAACGACCCATACTTACACTACCGAAGGCCGAAGACTGTTTCGTGATCCGGATGATCATCTGGTTGGAGGTGTGTGCTCGGGCATAGCCAATTACTTTGATATTAATGCCGTTTGGATAAGGCTTGCATTTGCTCTGTCATTTGTCTTTGCCGGATCGGGCCTTATTCTGTACATTATTTTATGGATAGTGGTACCCAAAGCCATTACCCGCGCCGACAGGATGGCCATGAAAGGCGAAAAGCAAAATCTGCAGGGCTTTAAAAAGAACTTTGAGGACGAATTAAGCGGTGTTAGGCAAAACCTTTCTAACTTCGGTAACGAGGCAAGGCCATTTGTTTATAAAGCCCGTGATTTTGCAGGCGATTTTTTCCATCACCTGGGGATATTTTTAAGAGGGACCGGCCAGATCCTGGTAAAATTGGTTGGGGTATTTATTCTGTTAGTATGCATGAGCGTTATTATTTTTACTATAGTTGCCTTTATAGCTTTAGTAGCTTTTGGTCACTTCACTCCTTTCAATAATACGCCATTTAATTTATTAAGGCATAACCATGCCGATCTGGTTTATTCGGCAGCATTCCTGGTGGCATTTATTCCTTTATTAAGTATTATCCTGTTAACTCTAAAGGGGATATTTAATACAGGCTCTATTAACCGGTCAACTGGTTCAACCATTTTGGTGGTTTGGTTATGTGCACTTGGAGTACTTATATTTTATAGTGCGCAAATGGCGGCCAATTTCAGGGAGTCGGCCCAGTTTACAGAAACATTGAACATAAAACCCGAAAAAAGCGGCACCTATTATCTCAAGCTTAACGATTTAAAATATTTTACACACGATGACAGTACGCGGCTGGATATTAAAACCTTATCACCAAACGTAAAAATTACCGATAATCCGTATGAATATAATGACTTTGATCATTTTGAGTACAGAAAGGTACATATCAATATAGAAAAAAGCGATGTTAACCAGCCCGTTATGGTTGAATCATACAGCGCAATGGGCCGCACTTACGGCGACGCTTTATTCAATGCACGTAACATTAAGTACATTTTTACCCAACAGGATTCTGTTTTAAAGTTTGATTACAGGCTTTATGCAAATGACGATGAGCTATGGCACAATGAAGAATTGTACATCACTTTAAAAATACCATTAAATACCAAACTGGTTATTGATGAAACCCTGATTAATATGGTTGCAGATATAGATATATACGGTTGCAAAAGAGATAATAAAAAAGAAAAGGAAACCTCGGCAACATTTATAATGACCGATAACGGGTTACAATGTAAAGTTGATACGCTTGTTACTGCAAAACCAGATAGTGTTAAAAGCAAACAACCTGCTGATAGCGCGCAAAATGCACAATAATGAAAGTTGTTATTAAATATATGAGCCTGCTATTATTCAGCGGGCTCATATTACCTTTTTATAATTCCGGAATTCATAAATTATCAGGAGATGATCATTTTAAAAAGAATTTGGTTACAAAAACCGGTACAATCCATACGCCTTGTAATACTGCGCCTGTCGCTGCGCTCTTTTTTAAAGAAATAGCCGGTAAACTCTTCCCTGTATTAAAAAATTTAAATAAGATGTAACCTTTCACCCTATCCGGGCATCTTATAGTCAACAATACACATTTCGGGGTTATAAATCAGGATCATCTGAAAAAGATCATTCTGAAAAAAAGAGGGCAAGCCTCTTAGGGGATTTTTGGGGGTAAAATTTTGTAAAGACTTAATAAGAAGACACACTACCTATTTAGTACAAATACAATAACAATCCGGATTTAAATCTGGATAAAATCCAAAACACATATTTAAACTATTAAAAAAAGAAGATCACTCTTCTAAAGGGCTTGCTATTGCCCAAAAAAACATAATACAAACGGGCCGCTGGTCATCAAAACTTGTCCGCTGGTCAAAAAAGTTTCTGCAAAAAATAAAACAACAAATCTTTGCATCAAAATAAAAGGATATAAAAAACAAAACGCAATAAACTAAAACATGAAACTACTTATTACTAAAATACAATACCTGCTGCTCCTGCTTATTATTAGCGGAGCCGCAGCAGCACAAACTGCCAAACCAACCGGAACGGTTTCGGGCACGCTGCTTGATGAGCAAAGCAAACCTTTTGGCTACGCTACAGTAAGCCTGCTAAAAGCCGCAGATTCATCGATGGTTAAAGGAACATTGAGCAATGATGCCGGCGTGTACACCTTTGACAACATTGCACCAGGCAATTATATTATTAAAGCAACAACGGTAGGTTACGACGCCGTAAAAAGCGCTGCTTTTACCACAACTGCTATAAAGCCAGGTTTTATTGCCGCGACGTTAAAAATGCATCCGGCAAGCCGCTCTCTAAATACAGTTACTATTTCTGCAACAAAACCATTAATTGAACACCAGGTTGACCGCACGGTGATGAATGTGGAGAATAGTGTGCTGGCAGCAGGAAATTCGGCCATGGATATTCTGGAACGGGCACCGGGTGTATCGGTTGATAAAGATGATAACATCAGCCTAAAGGGAAAACAAGGCGTTACCGTGATGATAAATGATAAGTTAACCTATCTCAGTGCCGCACAACTGGCAACGCTGCTTCGCTCTACTGATGGGGCAACTATTCAATCTATCGAAATTATCCCTAACCCTTCGGCAAAGTATGATGCTGCGGGTAACTCGGGCATCATCAACATCAAACTAAAAAAGAATAAACAAGCGGGCACAAACGGAACCATTACAGCGGGTACCGGCTATGGCCAATATTGGAAAGACAATGAAACCCTTACCTTAAATCATAAGGACGGCAACCTGAATGTATTTGGCACCTTTAGTCATAACGATAATAAATACACACAGCAAATTGGGCTAAAGCGCATCATTACTGATAGTACCGGGCACCAAACGTTTTTTAATCAAACTACTGCCATGCCGCAGGTAAATCATAATAATAGCTACCGCCTTGGGGCCGACTATGATCTATCATCCAAAAACACAATTGGTTTTGTGGTAAGTGGTTATTTTAATGGCGAGGATGATAATTTTAACAATTATACTAACATAGGCAAAAGCTTTACCGAAGTTGATTCATCATTGCACACCGTGTCAGCTATTCATCAAACTTATCATGACATCGCATTTAATTTAAATGATTCGTACAAAATAGATACCGCCGGCCAGGAAATAAGCGCAGATCTGGACTATTCAAATTTCAGAAATGGCTCAATAGCCTCTTACGTTACCGATTTCTTTTTGCCGAATGGAGCTGTGCAACAACCCCAACAGTTTTTAGGGAACATTACACCATCAAACATCGACATCAGGACCGGGAAAGTTGACTATGCAAAACCTTTAACCAAATCGTTAAAATTGGAAACCGGTTTAAAATACAGCGATGTAAAAACAGATAACAATCTATTTCAAACAGAATCACAAACAGATCCTTATGTAGATAATAATCATTTTGTATACGATGAGAAAGTTGATGCGGGATACGTAAGCTTAAACAAGGATTTTAAAGGTTATTCGGTAAAAGCCGGCTTAAGGGGTGAGTATACCCAATCATCTGCAGTAGGCGATTCAGCAAACGTGGTTCAAAGTATCCCGAGGCATTATTTTGATCTTTTCCCAAGCTTGTTTATTAATCATACCATTAATGATAAAAATGAAATGAGTTTCTCTTACAGCCGCCGCATTGACAGGCCGCAATATGATAACCTTAATCCGTTTGTTTATCACCTTGATCCTTATACTTATCAAAAAGGTAATCCCTACTTAAAGCCACAGTATACCAATAATTTTGAGTTTGATTATACCTATAATAAAAGCATCACCCTAACACTTGGATACAGCAAAACTACTGATGTAATTACCCAAATACCCGGAACTGACCCAACAACCAAGGTTTCATTTGTGACACAGGAAAACTTACAGGAACAAAATGCTTATAATGTTAACCTGTACGCACCATACACGATAGCCAAATGGTGGGAAGGCAATGTAAATGCAACAGCCTTTTACCTTGGCTTTAAATCAAATGACCTGGAAGGCGGAAATCTGGACAACGGACAATGGGCCTACCAGATAAGGGCAACACAAACGCTTACCCCTTTAAAAGGATTTAAATTTGAAACAACCACCCAATATCAATCAGCATTAACCTACGGCCTGTTTTATGTGAAGCCTCAATATTCAACAGATGCGGGTGTAAGCCACTCATTTGCGGATAAGAAACTAAATGTAAAGCTTTCAGTAAGCGATATATTTAATACCCTCACCAATAATGTTACCAGTAATTACGAGGATAATAACCTGGCTATTAATCAAAAACGCGAAAGCCGCATTACCAGGTTAACGTTAACCTACAACTTTGGCAACAATTCAATTAAGGCCCGGCAGCATCAAACCGGTGCCGATGAAGAGAAAAACAGGGTAAAGGGAGCTAATTAATAAACAAAAAGCCCGGACTGTTAAAAAATTGTCCGGGCTTTTACTTTTAAGCAGATATTACTGCACCAAAAATTGCAAAGTATCGGCCTGCATAGCCGTAAAAATCCCTACCCCATTTACCACGTTAGTTGGCTGATTTGACAGATTTGAAGATGTTGAGCCCGAAGCATTGCTGGTTAACAAATTAATATATTCCTGGTTTACGCTGCAAAGTATTACCTGGTAATGCCCATAATAAGCAAACGTGCGCTGCGTAAACGGATAGGCTGCGGCGCGGTTGGTATTTAATTCAAAATTGGTTGTTGCGTTTCCAAAACGGGTACTGGCCGGAAAAGAAATACCATCTAAATTATTAAACACCAATATATGGTTAAGCGAGTCGGGGTTGGCCCAGCTCACAACATTAAGCGTATCTAAAGGATTGTTGTTCCCTAATAAAGCATCAATTGTCATTCCAGTATGCTGAGTTGTAAAATTAACCGGCTTGGCGGGCATAATTGTCTGTGCCGAAACAGCGTAACTCAAATAGTTAAACTTTAGGGTATACGTTTTGCCCGTTGCTAAAAAAGTGGAATCAGCATAAGTATATGTTCCGGCTGTTGACTCAGCCAACTGTATTGTATTACTGCCATCTGAAATATTCAGCTTTAATCCTTTAATTGCTGTGCCATATACTGCAGTATCGGTAAGTACTTTTTGCATAAATACCTTTACGCTGATAGGCTTACCGACTACCAGGTAGCCCTGTACTACCGGTAAATTGGTGTTGGCATTAGTAGTAGCATCTTTTTTGCAGGCATTAAGTACTATTGCCATAATTAACAGCAACAGGATATTTTTTATTGGGTGTTTTTTTATTTCCATCGTAAACTTAGTGTAATGTTTGGGGTAAAACCCAGGTAATCAACATTGGTGGCAATAGCAGCATTATTTTGAATTTGATATTCTTTGTACCATACATTGGTATGGTTATACACATTAAAGAGTGATATCCCTATACTGCCTATTTTATTACCACTTATCTTTAATAGATCATAAGTGGCCGAAAGATCGAGCCTATGATAATCGGGCAGGCGCAATTCATTTTTGCCGCTAACGGTGTACGCCGTTGTTGCATTACCATCGAGTGTAGAAATGGTATAGGTAGTAAGCGGCGCAGTATAAGGATGCCCGGTGCTGAATAACCAAACTGCTGAGAAATTCCATCGGTAATAGTGATACATATTAATGGTTTTAAACTCGTGCCTTACATCCTGATCGGCCGGGAAATAATTGTTTCCAAACACAGCAAATTTGTCTTCGGCCTGGCCCAGGGTATAACTTATCCACCCGGTGTAGTTGCCCAATTTTTTTTGCAGTAAAACTTCAATTCCTTTTGCATACCCTGTGCCGTTGTAAAAATCCTGGGTAAGCGTAGCTATACTTCCGGGGAAAGCATTTGTTTGCCGCAAGGTATATTCTGTTAGGCCCGATAGCGTTTTGTAATATCCTTCCACATCAATCAAAAACTTGTCAGTTTCATAACTCACACCACCCATGTAATGCCTCGCCATGCCGACAGGTATATTGGTATTGTTGGATAACAACCAGAAATTGCGGTTCCCGTTTAAAATGTCTTCCTGCGTTACCTGGTTCATAAACTGGTAAAACTGCCCGGTAGCTGCCTTCAGTGTAAAATGATCGGTAAGCAAATAACTGGCAGAAAAACGTGGTTCGGTGTACAATTTGCTGGTTGGCCCAAACCATGTCTCGCGTACACCGGGTTGCAAGTGCAGCTTATCATTAGGGTCTATCAGCAATTCGGCATAGCCGCCTCCCGAAAAAGCACTTTCGCGCTCATTAACCAACGTGCTGGTGTCGTTTTGAACATAATTATAATTTGTACCCTGTCGCGTTAAGAAACCACCATAGGCAAACTTCATTTTGTTGTTCATTTCCCAGTTCCATTCAGATTTTACGCCAACATCGTTCAGGCTGTTCTTCTCAACAATACCCGATTCAAAACTCACCGGATCGCCATTGCTATCGTCAATTGTTCCGGCTGTTGACCGGTTTCTATCATTAAAAAAGGATGAATAGGTGATGAAAGTATTTGAATAGACGTTTTTACTCCATTTTTTAAACCATTTTACGCTGCTACCCAAATTGCCATATTTGGTATAGTCGGTTATATTAATACTATTAACTGATGACGTTAAAAATGAAGGTATTTGCAGCGCCCTGCTGTTATTGGTTTCGTCTTCGCCATTATATAAGCTCCAGGTGAGCACGTTATTTTGATCGATACGGTAATTATAGTGCAAATCGGCATCGTAAAAATGTGATGCCGGTGTAGTTTGTTCCGGTCCTCCGGGACCACCCCTGCCGGGACCTCCTCCTTGAACGGTTGACGTATTAAACTGATCGAATATTTTATTGTATAAAGGCCCCTGATACGACCTGCGGAAAGCGAGCACCAGTGTTGATTCATTATTTACTGGTATTTCGGCAAACGCATTAACACTCAGCAAGCTCAGGTCAACACCATAACTGGCATCGTTTTTATTGCCATCCTTGCCATTAATTTCGGTAACGCTGGAAAGACGACCGCCAAATTGCGACGAGAAACCACCTTTATATAGCTGCACGTCTTTTACCGCATTACTGTTAAAGGCACTGAAAAACCCATAAAGGTGGTCAACCTGGTAAATTGTAAAACCATCAAAAACAACCAAATTCTGATCGGGGGTGCCACCGCGTACATAGGCCCCCGAAGAAGATTCGTTAGTTGCCGCCACCCCCGGCATCAGCTGAAAAGCTCTGAGGATATCTTTTTCACCGATATTTGGCAGCTTATCCAGGCTGGCCGGATTTAACTCTAATACACCAACCTTTTTGGTATCGGTATTCATCACGCCGCTTTTTTTCCCGGTAATGGTTACCTCATTCAAGGTGTTTAATGCTGTAAACAATTCAATTACCAGCGGCTCCTTTATTTTTTTGGCATCGAGCCTTATTTTTTCGGGTTGATAGCCTGAATTGGTTATCTCAACCACACAGGTATCCGAAGGAATGTTAAACAAAATGAAATTTCCGTCGTTCCGGGTAATGGTTGTTAAATGCGTGTTGCGGATACTTATCGATGCAGATGGCAGCGGTTCGCCTGTACCCTGATCCACCACCCGGCCACTTATGCTAAACATAAAATGGCTCGGGGGCTCCACGGGATCGGGCAACAGAACAGGCTTAATACCGCCGGAGGCAATATTATCGCTTTTGTTTGTCTTTTTTAGCCGGGCAAGGTCATCCGTATTTTGCAGAATATAAATTATGCCATTGGCTTCTATCCAATAATGTAAACCAAACTCGCTGCATACCTTACCGAGTGCATCCTGTAGCCTATCGTTAAAAAAGTGCTCCACAACGTCCATCTTTTGCAGCGAATCGCGCTCGAAAACGATGTTCAGATGGTAATCGAGCGCAAGGGTATCCAGCATCTTATCGAGCGAGCAGGTGTAGAATTTACTAATAGAATTTTTCTTTAAGATTTTTTGAGTTTGTGATTGCTGCGAAAACCCACAAAAAGCAACAGCAACAAATAATAAGAGCAGTAATAATTTCTTCATTCAGTTTGATTTCAGTCAACCGAAAGTGCAGTATATGGATAGCGATAGAAAATAAATGAGATAAGCGAACTTAAAGCGCCGACAAAATGGCGATATGTGCAGCTTCATTCCGTTTTATCGCTCGTCATTTTATGAATAACATCGCGGTAATTATCGCTTAAGGGCAATTCTGCATTGGTAGTAATTATTTTGCCCCTTCTGATATACAAAACATGGTCAATATTGATGATGTACGACTTATGCACCCTATAAAATTGCCCGGAAGGCAACTGTAGCTGCAATGATTTAATACTGATACGCGATAAAATTGGTTTAGCCTGATTCACCAGGTTTACTTTTACATAATCTTTCAGTCCCTCAACATACTCCACATCGCTAAAATTGATTTTTACCAGGTTATAATCTGCATGAATAAAAAAATGGTTCTTTTTATTAATTATTTCTGTCGGTGTCTTTTTTCGGAGATCAAACTGAATTTGAGCTTTATAACAAGCCTTCAAAAAGCGTTCTAATGGTACGGGCTTCACCAGGTAATCTATTACATCCAACTCAAAACCTTCTATGGCAAATTTTTCATAAGCGGTAACAAATATCACCATCGGCTTTTTAATAAGGCTCCTGACTAATTGTAAGCCGTTAAGCCCGGCCATTTGTATATCGCAAAATATCAGGTCGATATCTTCCTTTTGCAGCAGCGTTAAGGCATCACTGGCGGTGCGGCATTGTGCTACTACCTGAATGTAGTTTACATGTTTTAAGCTGTCTTCCAACAGGTCGAGTGCCAGGGGTTCATCATCAACCAGTATACATCGTATCATTTTAAGTGTATTTGCAGGTTTACCTTATAGATGTTATTGCTATCCTCTATAAATAACCTATGTGTTTTGGGGTAAAGTAATTGCAGCCTGCGTTTTACATTGTTTAAGCCTATACCATGACTTTCATCTTTATTTAAATCATTGGGGTTATAGGCATTCTCAATCATAAAAACCAGTATATCTTCATTAGTTAGTAAAGTAATATCTATAAAGGGGTTTGCCACATCGCCGATGCCATGTTTAAAGGCGTTTTCAACAAAAGGTATCAACAGCATGGGCTCAATTGTTTTTTGGGGCGAATCAATTTTAAAATGAAAATTTACTTTTACTGCGTCCCTAAAGCGCAGTTGCTGCAAATCGATATAACTGCGTAAATAATCTTCTTTTTGTTGAAGCGTAATATGGTCTTTATCATTAATATAAAGCATATACCGCATCAGTTTTGAAAACTGGATTAGTGTGGGTTCAACCGAAACCGGATTTAAGCGCGATAATGCCACCACACTGTTTATCACATTAAAAATAAAATGCGGACTGATCTGCGAACGCAGAAATCCCAGTTCTGAAATAAGGGCGGCATTGGCTATATTGCTCTTGTTATTAATTATTTTAAACTGTTCGGCCAGGTACCGGTAGGCAAAACTGGCGGCAGTAATAGCAGCCAGCGGCAGTAAACTAAACCCAAACGGAGGTGGTGGGCCGCCATGCCCATAGCGCATAAAAAAGGGCGGATTGTGCGGTCGGGTATGAATAATAATCAGATCGAGTATAGTAAATAAGGATATCAGCAGAAAAAAGTATGCACCAACATTCCTTTTTAACACAAAGGGTATTAAAAAGAAAGCATTTACATAAAATTGTGTGGCCAGCAACACATTAACCAGTACAAAATGCCATGGCAAAAAAGGCCTGTGAGGCATATCCGTATAGGGCCGGGACATAAAGGGTAAAATGGTAATAAAAGCCCAAAACAAAATGTGTATCAGAACTTCAAATATTACTGCAGGTTTAAAACTTTTTAACATGCAAACAAAAGTAGCCGATTTTAAAGCCAGGGCCTTTTATAATAGACTATAAGGCAAATTGTGCCGACCAGTGCCGCAATTATAGGTATAAATTAATTCCACACCCCTTCAAAAGGGGCTTAAATGGCTTGTTTTAACACTATTTAACTAAATTGGAAAAAGCCCGGTAAACCAGGGCAGTTTATGAACTTAAAAATTGAGATGGCTGCTTGCCAACGGTAATTATTGCTGCCTTATTAATTCTCTTATTTTATCGATTAAAAACGAGGTCTCTTCTATGTGATGCGCTTGCAGTTTTTTAAATCGCTCCTCGATGGACAAGCTTTCATCATCTACATATTTGCGGACTTTAATCCACTTGTAAGTATTTAATATTTCGGCTTTTTCTGCTTCGTCCATATTGAAACGATTTACTGCCCTACCATAAATACGGCATTACTAAATAACAGCTTTCCATTTTCCCAAAAACTGCGGAAGAGCGGATCATCAACCATATACACAACAGAGCCACGTCCCAGCGGCTGAACGCCCAATAGCAAACCATCCTTTATTTTATCCTTGCTTTTCTGACCCACAAAGCCCGATATGTAACCATCTTTCTTAATAGTGCCTACATTCCAACCATCATCGCCAAAAAAGTCGTAAATATCATCGCTTAGTTTCAGGGTATAATAGCTATCCGGCAAGCCATAACCCAGCGGGTGGCTGTTATCCAGGTTTAATTTATAAATAGCGCCGGGAACGCTTGAGCGCAACGCATCTTTATCTCTGTCGTCATATAATCTTATTTCGCCTGTTTTGGGCTTGTCATCGGCTTTATCATCTTTCTTTTCTTCCTTTTTCTTTAAAGCGAAGCCTTTTTTATCGGCCAATTGTGCTACCGCATTTTCCATAGCGATGAGCCTGCCACCGTCGTGTACCCAGTTCTGTATTTTTTCAGATGGAAAATCTTCATAATTGCCATCGGGGAAAACGGCTACGTCAAAGTCGGCTAACCGGATCCGGTTCAGATCCTGGTATTTTACGATGGTAAGCGGGTAATTGATTTGTTGTTCAAAAAAGTGCCACACCTCACCCATCGCTTCGGCAGAAACACCGTCACCGGCAACAAGCAATACTTTTGGCGCACGGATATAGCGGATCACATCCGACCCTAAATCGGCACCTTTTTCAACAAAGCCAGATGTTAATGGCGTTATTGTATGACCAAGGTTCGTTGCTGTTTGTGTAACTATCTGATCAAAATCTGGCAAGTCATTCCCGGCCCGGGTAATGAGCAATGATCCCGCAGTAAACGTTTTACCACCAGCCTCAAACGGACGGGATGAATATCTAACCTTGATGCCTTTTTTTATTAATGTCGCCAGGAACTTAACATCATTTACCGATTGCCATGCCGAAACATAAGCATAAAAATGCGGCACCTCTGTAAAATTAGGCGGTGGAGAAAGTACAACATGAGTTACCCTTACTTCAGGAGTCTTTATCGATTCTTTTAATCCGTAGGCATCCAGTCCATAAACGTATGGCAGCGACCATGCCGTTATATCATAAGTATTGGAGTCGGCTATAAAGGTTTTTGGCTCGAGCAATACATTTAATAATACTGATTTAGGCTGATAGGCGTTAACCACCAAATCGCCCTTTCTAACGTCATATTGCTCTGTTTTACCTGTAAAATAATTATACCCTGTGACACTCTGACTAAGGCCAAAGCCGTATTGAATACCATTTCTGCGAAGTAATTCGCTCAAACGGTCAATCTTTTCCTGATTATCATTTTTGATAACATAGGTTTTATATTCCCCCGGTGGATTGCTGATGCTGTTATCATAAAACTTTTTAAACTCATCCAAAAGTTTCTGCGCATTGGCCGACACAACTTCAATGGTGCTTATGCTGGTTGAATGGTGGTGAGCTATCCTGTCGGCAAGTGTCAACGTATCGCCGCTGCGGGTTACCACTGCCAGGCCTGCGCTAATGCCGCCCTGCTCGTACGTCATGCCGATGGAGCCGTTATAAATGGGATAGGTATCGCCGTAGGATGGGTAAAGCAGATCAAACTCCTGTTTGGTAAAATACAACCAGCCGTTTTGATCAAAATACTTAGCATTGTTTTTTCCTATTATAGTTTGAAACTCTCTTTGCCAGGCAGTTATCACCTTGTGAAAAGGCTCTGCTGCCGGGGCAAAATAATAAGGGGCATTATAGCCTTGTTCATGATAGTCAACATGCACTTCAGGAAGCCACTGACTAAAAAGTGCTAAACGGGCCTGTGTTTCTTTTTGCGTTTGCCATGCCCAATCGCGGTTAAGGTCAAAATAATAATGATTTATCCTGCCGCCCGGCCATGGTTCCACGTGCTCGCGCGATGTTGGGTTAGCATCGGGCACTGCTCCGCGTACTGAATTGTAGAAATTAATATATCGCTCACGACCATCAGGGTTTAAACAGGGGTCGATAACTACTACTGTATTTTTCAGCCACGCTTTTGTCTGCTTGTTTGCCGGGTCAACCAGATCAAACAAGACTTGCATGGAAGTTTCGCTTGATGCGGGCTCATTGCCGTGTACATTGTAACTGAGCCATAAGATTGCAGGAGCATTATTTAGCGAAGCCGCAGTGGCGGTAGTTTTTAAACGAGCTCCGTATTCTGCAGTAAAAAGG
>JABDEQ010000059.1:0-9246 GCA_013286985.1 Bacteroidota bacterium
CAGTTTGCAGGATATCGTTCCAGTCAACATGATCCGAAATAAAGAGCGTGTCGCGGTTATTCACCTGCAAATTCTTCCACCCGGATGCAAACAAACGGGTAACACCAGTTGCCCTCAGGTAACTGTCAAAAGTAAAAGGCGGCACTATATAAACAAACTCGTCCTGGTTTTTCATCAGCTTACGGCTATAAATCTGGCACTTACCCGGCGCATACCCCATTTTTTCGTAAATAGCATTAATAGGCATTATGCGATGATGTATTAATAACTTTTTTTGCGGTGCATAAGTATTAATCAAATTAATTAACCGCTGACTTTTGCCCAAACCATAAGCACCCAATAATATATTGGTCTTTATTTCATTGATTTTTTTTATCTCACTAACCGGATCTGGATGTAAAACTGCCGGATCAGCAAAGGTGCTTTCTGTTATCAGCACGTCTGTAGTTACCCATTCAATTGGTTCACAGGTAGCGTCTGGCTGCAACTTATAATCACCTGTATACAAATACTTCATGCCTCCATACTCCATCAATATTTGTGCTGAGCCAAGCATATGCCCTGCCGCAATAAGCGTTACAGTGACGTTGCCTATATTAAACGGAGTATTATATCCTATTACGTTAAAAGTCTGCGCTGCGTTTTTTCCATAACGCAATAACATAAAAGCTTTTGTGGCTTCGGTTAAATACACGGTATTGTTGCCCGTTATGGCATGGTCTGCATGTGCATGCGAGATAACCGCCCTATCTACAGGTTGTTTTGGGTCGATGTAAAAGTCACCATATTTACAGTAAAGCCCGTTGGCGTTAAATGAAACAAAATCGTCAATTATCATTATTTTATGGAGTCATTAATCAACTGGCCGATATCATGCAGAAGATGATTAATCAAAATTGCCTTATTAACCTATCGACAAGCCTAAAGACCTAAAATGGCTGTCTAAATTTAAAACTTGTGGTATTACTAACTGGCTTTCATCATTTTTAATGATGTGATCAGCCATTTGAGATTTTTTTTCTTCGGAGAACTGATGTGCGTTTCTGCCCTCTACTTCCACTCTTGATAACCCATCGCGCTTCATCACACGCCCTATCCGCATTTCTAAAGGTGCCTGTACCATTATGCTGTAATCGCACATTTTGTACGAATCGCTTTCAAATAACAAAGCAGCTTCCTTTAAAATATAAGGTGTATTATTAAATTCCTTCACCCAAACATCAAACGCCCTGAAGGTAGCCGGATGAACAAGTGAGTTTAATTTGGCAAGCTTTTCCTCATCATTAAATACAATACCGGCAATATACTTCCGGTTTAAAGTACCGTCTTCAAAATATGATGATTTGCCGAAGGCTGATTTTAGTTCATCTACCAGAATGACATCATCTTTCATTACCTTTTTAGCTGCATCGTCAGCATAAAAAACCGGGATACCCAGTACTCCAAACACTTTGCTTACAGTGGTTTTACCACCGCCCATATTACCGGTTATACCTATTTTGAGCATTATTTGCGTACAATAAAATCAATATTGGCCGGTTCAATTTTTACCAGCTTGCAGTATACCGGCATTTTTGACACTGCCACAGGCAATACCTTGTAGCCCTGATTACGCCATAAATCCAAATTGGCTGTTGCTTCAAAAAAGTCCTCATCGGTTTCTGCATACCTGCTTAATGAAACCATAAAGGTAATCTTAACTTTCTGCGGAAATATCTTGACATCATCATAATTATGATTATTAATTAAGCTAACCGGTATAAACAAGGTTTTTTCGGTAAACTCATCAACAGGAATATTTACCTGCACCGTTTTGGGGTAAATGCTCATATTGCCTTCACGCACGTGCTGCAGGCTTAATTCGGTAGTCTGCGTTTCGCTAAGACTATCTAATTTTAAAGTATCCGACGGCCATTCGGTTAATTTATCAATTATGTTGGCCGGGCCATTTACAATTACATAACCGGGCCTGATAGTTATATTGTTAGATTGGTCGTATTGTTTTTTATACTTTATAGATGTGATCAATTTAATAGGCACTCTTTTTACTTTCCTGTTCGAGAAGTCAAAATATAAAGTATCAGGAATAAAGCCTGTTATTTGCCTGCCAACTTCCCTTTTATTATTAATCTCATCTAATTGGGAACTTAATACGATATAGCTTTTGTTTTCGAGCGTATTCAGATCGACGGTAAAGGATTTTACCTGGTTGTTCATTTTAGAAAACAACATTTCCCAGCCGCTCCCTGTAACATTAACATTTACCGTATCTGATTGCAACGAGTGGAAAGCTCTTCTTTGCGGCGTATTTTTAAAATTGAGGGCCTCTTTAAGGGTATAATTATGAGGATTAGACAATACGCTAAATATCCACGCACAAATGGCCAGCACCAGGCATGTAAAAAATGCAGATGCCCGTCTCCTTTCTGTTGCAGATAATTTGATTATTGCCATAGTAAAGATGAAAGCTAAAAGCCGAAGGCATAAAGCATTACGCCTTGTGCAATCAACTTTTAGCTTTTAATTTTTTTAAGCGTTTCCTGGCTTAATGCTTTGAGCTTTTGGTTCACTAAGCTTTTGCAGCAACCGGAGGCGTATTTAATGCCTTTGACGCTTCAAGAGATATAGCTGATTTATCAAAGCGGATTTTACCGTTATCAACTTCAACCAAAAAGGTGGTTTCGTTCATATCGGCAATGCGGCCATGAATACCGGCAGTTGTAACTACCTTATCACCTTTTTTAAGCTCATTTACATATTTCTTTTGATCCTTTTGTTTTTTGGTTTGAGGTCTGATCATGAAGAAATAAAATACGATGATTATTAAACCTAAAGGCAGCATTTGCTGTAAACCAAAACCTGAAGAAGCTTGTAATAAAATAGTTGCTATCATTTTAAATTATATTATTTTGAAACGTTTGGTACTATTTCGCCAATTAAATGAACCTTGTTTTGGGCAGGGTTGGTGTTGGCGGTAATAGTTATCATTTTATCTTGTAAACCCATTTTACCAGCACTGTTAAACGTAACGTTTATGGCTGCGCTTTCGCCTGGTTTTATAGGTGTATTTGGCCATACGGGTTTAGTACAACCACACGTAGCCACTGCATCCGTAATAATTAGTGGCGATTTACCGGTATTAGTAAACTTAAAATCATAAGTCACCTTGTCGCCCGATTTTATTTTACCAAAATCATGTATATCCTTATCAAACTTCATTACCGGTGCATCCGCTGCATTAGCCGTGGTTGAGTTATCAGCAGTATTGCCACCCTGATTTGACTGGTTGCAGGCTACCATTAACATGCTTGCCGCAATTAGGCTTAAGAATAGTTTTTTCATTGTGTTAAATTGATTCCAATAGTATAAACTATCGCGACAGGCTTTTATTATTCAACCTTATCGCGAGTTTTTTTTTGCTTTATTCTATTAATCCCCGGCCCGTTTTCTTCACTTTATTCTCGGCTTTTAATTCAAATAAAATTTTATCTAAAATACCGTTTATAAATGAATTACTCTTTGGCGTGCTAAACTCCTTTGATATTTCAAGATACTCGTTAATGGTAACCTTAACCGGAATAGAACTAAAATTAACAAATTCAACAATGGCCATTTTCATTAACAAAGTATCCATCATTGCAATACGATCAGGCTCCCAGTTCTGCGTTTTCTTACCGATGAGCTCCTGGTAATCATTATTAAACCTGATGCTTTGCTCAAACAAATTAACAATAAACTCCCTATCTTCTTCCCAATTTGCAGTAACCTCGGCCAGCTTATTTAATTCAAACTCATCATGTGCAAAGTTCTTGAATGTTTTGGCTATCAACGCCTGTAATACATCTTTATCAACCGGCCAGTAAATAAACATATCTTCAAAAACCTGTTCGGCTATTGATGATTTTAAAATCACCTTTTTGAAAATAAATTTGATGATATCCTTATCCGTCTGAATAGTATCACCTGTTTTTTTCAGATATTCTTTATAATCGTCAGAATTTTTAAGGATAATAAATAATGATTTGATTAATTCGGGTTCAAAATCCCAGGCAACTTTGTATTTTTTTAAGCCGGTCAAAAACTCTTTATTTTTTTGAAGCGACAGCACAAATCTATTGCTCAGTATTTTAACGTCGGCGTTAAGATCTTCTTCGGTAGGCAGGTGTTTATTTGCCCTTTCTTCGGCATCATTTGCGGCATATGCAGCAATCTCTGAAATTAACGAGAGCATCCAGATATACATTTCGTATACCTTGTCAATACTTTGCAGCAGATTTTTTTCATGCTGCCTGATGTCGCCACTGTTTGATTGGTGATAAGCGTATAACGACTGTAAAACTTTTACCCTTAGGTGTCTGCGATTTAACATTTGTAAGAACGATTTTGAATCCGTTTGCTTTCACAAACAGATCTTTATTTATTATTTAAATTAGTAGGTTGATTTCACTTTTTTAATATCTGAAATGCGTTTTTCAGCAATTTTGTTTGCAGCAACAATAGTTGAAATATTTTCGGCTTTTGAAAGTCTTAAAACATTCCGTGTAGCCTCATAAATATTTTCAGTTAATTGCATGGTGCGTTTTTTGCTAAAACCCATCAATTCAGAGTAACAATTTATTATTCCGCCGGCATTAATCACATAGTCGGGAGCAAACAAAACGCCTTTTTCAAGCAACATTTGTCCGTGTACTTCCTCATCCTCCAACTGATTATTAGCCGAGCCCGCAATAATACCGCACTTCAATTTTTTTATAGTTTGGGTATTTACAGTAGCACCCAAAGCACATGGAGCATAAATATCGGCATCAATATCAAAAATACTATTTGTTGATACCGCCTCTGCACCGTACTTTTTTGCTACCTGTCCCAATAATTCATCATTAATATCGCTGATATAAACTTTTGCATTTTCGTCACGCAGCAGTTTTACCAGGTTTTCGCCCACATGACCTATCCCCTGCACAATAATTGTTTTTCCGGTTAGGGTATCATTGCCATATAGCTCCTTCACACAGGCCTTTATCCCCATAAAAACACCAAGCGCTGCAATTGGTGTGGGATCGCCGCTGCCACCTATACTTTCTGGTACACCCATTACATGCTGTGTTTCCATTTTGATGTATTCCATATCCTTCGGATTGGTACCTACATCAACAGCCGTAATAAATTCACCATTAAGATTTTTTATAAAACGACCGAACTTACGTAACAAAGCTTCCGTTTTGTCTTTTCTCGAATCGCCTATAATAACCGCTTTGCCACCACCCAGGTTAAGCCCGGCAATTGCCGATTTATAATTCATGCTTTTTGACAGGCGCAAAACATCGTGCAAAGCATCTGTTTCGTTTCTGTATGCCCACATGCGGGTTCCGCCTAACGCAGGCCCTAATGTGGTATCATGTATAGCTATTATTGCTTTTAAACCCGTATCCGGATCGCTACAAAAAACAACCTTCTTGTGCCCGAAAGTCTCAAGCTGATTGAAGATAGAATCGTCGGGGTTTAGTGTCGGCATTAGCAACTGTAAAATATATTTTTGGGCTGCGACAAAAGTAGTTGTTTTTTTTGGTTGTGGCAAAGCGAATTGTTTTAATTAGCGAAACGCCGGATCAAAGATTAATAAGCACCTCAAATTAAAATGCCGATACTGTTAAAAAACGGTAAACTTTACGGTACAGCTACTATTCGTTTAAATGACGGCTTGAAATTTCAATTTCATTAGCCTACTTTTGAGCTCTCAGGCTGTACTGACTTCCCGACTTTCGGACTATCAACACATGAAAGACCTTGCTTACCTCAATAAATTCTTTTACAAATACCGCTGGCGACTTATTCCGGGTGTACTTTTTGTAATTATATCCAATATTTTCGGCGTTTTGCCTGCACAGGTAATTCGTGTGGCATTTGATTTGGTTACTGAAAATATAGGTACTTATCAGCTATTTTCGGGCTTTAACCGGCAATATGTCATCTATGATATTTTTGGGTCGAGCCTTTTTTTATTCGGCATCCTGGTATTGGTATTAGCACTATTACGCGGCTTGTTTTTATTTTTTATGCGGCAAACCATCATCCTCATGTCGCGCCATATTGAATATGATCTTAAAAATGAGATCTATAGTCATTATCAGTTGTTATCCCTCGCTTTTTACCGCCGCCATAATACCGGCGATTTGATGAATCGTGTAACCGAGGATGTGAGCCGCGTACGAATGTATTTGGGGCCCGGCATTATGTATACCATTAATACTGTAGTACTGTTTATAATGGTTATTTACGCCATGCTTACGGTTAATATAAGGCTGGCTGTATTTTCGGTACTGCCATTGCCGGTTTTAGCGATTATTATTTACTATGTAAATAATAATATTAATTATCGCAGCGAAAAAATACAACAGCGGTTATCGTCATTATCAAGTTTTGTGCAGGAGAATTTCTCGGGTATCCGGGTTATAAAGTCATACGTTCGTGAGGGTTTTGTGCGAAAAAACTTTGCTGCCGAAAGTGAGAATTACAAAGTGCACTCTATGGAGCTGGCAAAAGTACAGGCAATGTTTTACCCGCTTATGCTGTTGCTTGTTGGCCTGAGCAATATTATTACCATGTACATAGGTGGTATTGAGGTGATGAAAGGCAACATTACATCGGGCAATATTGCTGAGTTCATTGTTTATCTGAACCAGCTTACCTTCCCGGTAATATCACTGGGTTGGGTAACATCACTTATTCAACGTGCCGCAGCTTCCCAAAAACGGATTAACGAGTTTTTACATCAGGAGCCTGAAATTATTTCACCTCTGGTTGCCAAACAAACTATTGCGGGACAAATTGAATTCAACAATGTGTCCTTTATTTATCCTGACACCGGCATCGAAGCGCTTAAAAACGTATCATTTACAGCAGAACCCGGCGAAATGATTGCCATTATTGGCCGTACGGGGTCGGGAAAATCAACTATCGCCAACTTAATTATGCGAATGTATGATACCACAGCCGGCAATATTTTAATTGACAAACAGTCCGTTAAATCACTGAACCTGGAAGGCTACCGATCGCAAATAGGCTTTGTACCGCAAGAGGTTTTCTTATTTTCTGATACAATAGCCAATAATATTGCCTTTAGTGCCGATACGCTGAATATGCCGGCCGTTGAGCAAGCTGCCAGGGATGCAGCGGTTTACAGCAATATAATGGAGCTTGAAAAAGGTTTTGAAACTTTGATCGGCGAGCGTGGCGTAACGCTATCAGGAGGGCAAAAGCAACGTGTATCTATAGCCAGGGCTATTGTAAAGCAGCCGCAGATATTAATTTTTGATGATTGCCTTTCGGCTGTTGATACCCGTACAGAGGAAGAAATACTGAGCCACCTGGGCCGCAACATGCAAGGCAAAACGAGCATAATTATTGCGCACCGCATATCAACCATAAAAAACGCCGATAAGATACTGGTAATGGATAAAGGCGAAATTATTGAGCAAGGCAACCATTCTTACCTGATGCAATTAAAGGGAATTTATTTTGAATTGTACGAAAAACAATTGCTTGAAGAAGAAGAAAATGCCTAAAATTTAATTTTTAATAACATAATTACATAAAAAGTTTAATAATATTCAATTATGTCATTGTACTTTGAAAATTTTTTTATATTTATGCCAACCAAAACTAGTTACAATAAAAATATATTATGGGAGATTTTGAAAATAGAGAGCGTGAAGAAGTTTATTCAAAGAAAGTAAGAGCAGGTAAAAGAACTTATTTTTTCGATGTAAAAGCAACAAGGTCAAATGATTACTACGTTACCATTACCGAAAGCAAAAAACGTTTGGAAGATGGAGTTTTTATTAAACACAAGATTTTTTTATATAAAGAAGATTTTGAAAAGTTTGCCGAAGGCTTAAAAGACACCGTAGATTACATCAAAGCAAACCAGGAAGTAATTGAAAAACGCTACGAATACAACGAATCACCCGAAATTGCTAAAACTGCTGACGAAGACTTCTCTTTCGAAATTTAATTTGAACTAACTAAACAAACTAAATACTGAAAAACCTGCTTTATGCAGGTTTTTCTATTTTGTAATACTTGTATTATTTATGAATCGGTGCAGGATGCTGCAAAATATGCCCGAAAATCAGCATGGCTATATTAAAGTAAATTACAAGGCCCGTAACATCTACCAAAGTAGCTACAAATGGTGCAGATGAGGTTGCCGGATCAAAACCAAGCTTCTTTAGCACCAAAGGCAACATTGAGCCTGCCAACGATCCCCAAAGCACTACACCTATTAATGAAAAACCAACGGTAAAGGCCATTAACAACCAATGTTCGCCATAAATATCGCTGAAAGTAGTCCAGATAGCTACCCGCGAAAAACCGATAACACCTAATATTGCGCCCAGCATTAAACCCGATATAATTTCACGCCGCATTACGCGCCACCAGTCAATCAGTTTAACTTCCCCTAAAGCCATTGCCTGTATAATCAGCGTAGATGCCTGTGAACCGCTATTACCCCCACTTGAAATAATAAGCGGAACGAAAAACGCCAGCATAGTTAACGAAGCCAACTCTCCGCCGTACGATTGCATAGCTGTAGTGGTAAGCATTTCGCTTAAAAACAAAATGATCAGCCACCCTACCCTCTTCCTTACCAATTTAATCAGGCTGATATCCAGATAGGGTTCGTCAAGTGCTTCGGTGCCGCCAATTTTTTGTATATCCTCTTTATATTCTTCGTTAGCTATCCAAAGTATATCATCAACGGTAACAATCCCCAGTAAAACGTTTGCATCATCAGTAACCGGCAAAGCCGTACGGTTATTCATTCTGAAAATATTTATGGCCTCTTCTTGCGGGTCTGTTGCTTTCAACGCTACCAAACGGCCATCCATCAGCTGGCTCACTTTAGTTTCGGGCTCAACCAGCAATATCTCGCGAATGCGGATATCATCCAGCAAAACACCTTTATCACCCAAAACATAAATTACATCAATGGTTTCAGAGTCCTTGCCATATTGGCGAATATGATCCAATACCTTTTGTACGTCCCAGCTCTTTTTTACGGCAATATAATCAGGCGTCATCAACCTGCCTACACTGTCTTCTTCATAGCCAAGCAACTGCAATGTTTCTTTGCGATCGTCAGGAGATAGGTGTTGAATTAATTTCTGAACAGTTTTACCATGCAACTCGCTGAAAAGCGAAGTGCGGTCATCAGGAGGAAGCTCGTTAACAATTTCAATTACC
>JABDEQ010000059.1:9312-16934 GCA_013286985.1 Bacteroidota bacterium
CTGGGGCCCGAAAGTTTTTTAAGAATCCGCTCCTGACTAGGGAAATCAAGTATGCGAAAATCATTTACTGCTCTGTTGAGCGAAAGTATCTCCAAAAATTGAGGACCGCGATCAGGAAGTTCGCCTATCAGTTCTTCAACGTCTGATATATTAAGGTTGTTAAGGTAATCCCGGAGTAGCTTTTCGTCATTATTTTCCAGTAACAATTCAATTTGCTCAACCATTTCTTCCATAAAAATGTCCTCTTTTTTACATGTTAATAATTCGTTGGCTTGATTTGATGACGGCAAAAGTCGTTTATTTTTTTCAAATAATAAGGCAATATTTTTCTGTTATCTTTGCGCTTTTTAAGAGGGTGGCTAATGGGGTTGATCGGGGCGATAACATTTTTATGTATCATCTATTTTAACTTAATCGGCCATTCGCTCAATTAACTTAATCAAAAATAAAAAATGGGTTTACAATGTGGTATTGTGGGTTTGCCGAACGTGGGGAAATCAACACTTTTTAATTGCTTATCAAATGCCAAAGCGCAGGCGGCTAACTTTCCTTTTTGCACAATTGAGCCAAATGTGGGCGTAATTACGGTACCTGATGAGCGTTTAACCAAGCTTACAGAAATAGTAAATCCTAAAAATGTTGTGCCCAATGTTATTGAAATTGTTGATATAGCGGGCCTGGTAAAAGGTGCCAGCAAAGGCGAAGGGCTGGGCAACCAGTTCTTAGCAAACATACGGGCTACAAATGCTATTATTCACGTGCTGCGTTGCTTTGATAATGATAATGTGATCCACGTTGACGGCTCGGTTGATCCGATACGCGATAAGGAAATTATTGATACGGAACTACAACTGAAAGACCTTGACTCGATAGAAAAGAAAATACAAAAGGTTGAAAAAATGGCTAAAACTGGTGGCGACAAAGAGGCTAAAAAAACCTTTGATGTGCTTACCGTTTACAAAAACCATTTGCTTTCGGGAAAATCGGCTCGTACGGCACCAGTTGCCGAGGAAGATAAAGAATATATTGCCGATATCTGGCTGTTAACTGCTAAACCCGTTATGTACGTATGCAATGTTGATGAAGGTTCTGTTAACACAGGCAATGCCTATGTTGAAAAGGTAAAAGCTGCCGTAAAGGAAGAAAATGCCGAAGTGTTGATCATATCGGCACAAATAGAATCAGAAATTGCTCAGCTCGAATCATACGATGAGCGTCAAATGTTTCTGGATGATTTGGGCCTGGCAGAATCAGGTGTAAACAAATTAATCAAAGCGGCTTACAAACTACTTAACCTGGCTACCTACTTTACCGCCGGTGTGCAGGAAGTACGTGCCTGGACCATTACACAGGGCTTTACGGCGCCACAAGCGGCAGGAGTTATTCATACGGACTTCGAAAAGGGATTTATTCGCGCTGAGGTGATTAAATACGATGACTTTGTTAAATTCAACGGATCAGAAACAGCTATTAAAGAAAACGGAAAAATGAGCGTTGAGGGAAAAACATACATTGTGCAGGACGGAGACGTTATGCACTTCAGATTTAATGTATAAGTAGATAAAACCTTATTTTCAAAAGAGACCTTTACTTTAGTGAAGGTCTCTTTTGTTTGCCACCAGCTTTAATGCTTCAAACCCAAAAACAAACCGGGTTTACGCAATAATTAATTAACAAATTAATAACACTAACTAAACAATCACCTTTCATATTAGCTGTATGTTAGCATTGTGTTAGTTTTTGATGATACTAAAAGGAAAAAACAAAATCTTGTAATGATGCTTTGCATCATTTACCTGTTTTTTGCCTGCTTTTATGTTATACTTTGTCAAAGAAACAATAACGTTATATCATTATTCGGTAATACAATTCCTGCTCAGCAAAAAACCGTAATATCTCCTGGTACAAAAACAAAATCATCATTAAAATTCCTTTCGCGACCCAGGGTTGTTGTTAATCGTTTGTCTAATCCGGGAAGTGTACTTGCCGCTGTTTTCTGCTTCCTGCTTTCTACAACCATTATTGCAATTTATAAACCTTATTTCAACTATAAGGCATCGCATTTCTGCCTTAGATACTCGCTCTGCTATCTCCACGTCTGGCGAATCTGACAATTTTCCTGCTCCCCACGTATGTTAGCTTTAAAACACAGCAAAACTGTGTTATTTTTTTATTTTGAATAATTTACAATGTCAGACGAAACAATTATACAGCATTTAAAAGACAAGGAATTACATCTTTTAAACGAACTAAACAAGGTACGAATGGCCTTAAAAGCATTTATTGAAGATAATATGGGCTTCAATAATTCCGAACAAACCGAAAGTATCGGGAATGATATCCCAACTCAATACGACAAATCACTAACCTACAGCAATAAGGTACGTTTTATTTTGGCAAAAGAAGGGAAACCTATGCTGGTAGATGAAATTGTAAGTGCGCTCCATCAAATGGAACCTGAACTGGATATAGACAAAATGCATAAAAACATTAGTTATAACCTTTCCATGCTGGTGAGATATGCAAAGGTCAAGAAGTACGCTTTTCAAAGGAAAGTTAAATATTCGCTGCCTTAACATGCATTTGTGGCATTTTAAACCGGCCGTAATATTTTTATTTGATTTCTTTTGTTCCTAATGGGCAATAATTTATTAATGTGGGGAATAACTTATTACGCAACAATTTTTCGTAATAACATTTTCATGACGTTATTCAAATTTTCACTTAACAATAGGCTGGTTTTTGTTGATTTGTTTAGTATTTGTTAACTTTTTGTTGTTGAATCAAAAACGATAACGTAATAGTAGTAAAATAGTTTTATAACGATAAATCAAAATCGTTTATGAAACAAAACTTACTAAAATTTTCACGGTTGCTTTTAACACTATTGATAGTGTTTTTGGCCTGCGGCAAAATGTTTGCCCAAAATTTGCCGGTACGGGGTATTGTATTAGATGACAATAACCAACCTTTACCTGGCGTAACGGTTACTGTTAAAGGAAGTACCAAAGGTACTGTAACAGGTATAAACGGACGTTTCACTATTTCTGTTGATAAGGGCCAGACATTGGTTTTTAGATCAATAGGGTTTATTGAGCAGGAATTGGTAGTGACAGAACTTAGTGCATCTGTTACACTGAAGCCTGATACCAAGACACTTACTGAAGTAGTGGTTACGGCATTGGGTGTAAAAAAGGAATTTCAGAAACTTGGGTATTCTCAATCACAAATTAATGGTGATGAGTTAACAACAGCACGCGATGCAAATCCTTTAAACTCACTAAACGGAAAAGTTGCCGGTTTGCAAATCGGATCAAGCTCTGAATTTTATGGTGCGCCAACTGTTGTTTTACGTGGTAGTACAGACATTTTGTACGTTGTGGACGGTGAACCTGTAGAATCAGATACTTTTGATTTTAATGCTGATGATGTTGATACTTACACAGTATTAAAAGGCCCAAATGCTGCGGCACTTTACGGTTTCCGTGGTATTAACGGTGCCATTATTATTACAACTAAAAAAGGCAGCAAAGATAAAAAAGGCTGGCAAGTTGATTTCAACAGCACAACAGAAGCTGAAAAAGGCTTTATTGTTCTTCCTCAGAGTCAAACTCAATATGGCCGCGGAACAAATTACCAATACACTTATGGTAACGTATTATATGATAATAGTCAACGTTTACCAGAATGGGGCCCGCGTTTTGATGGTGTATTTCAAACTCAACAATACGATAGCCCTTACAATCCGGTTACAGGTGTAAGACAAGCAACTCCCTGGGTGGCTCGTGGAGCAAATAACTTTGATAATTTCGTACAAACCGGTTTAATCAATACCAATACATTATCGGTAGCTGCAAGTGGTTCAAACTATGATATCCATATGTCATACGGTCACACCTATCAAAAAGGCGACTTCCCTAATACTGAATTGAATATTGATAATTTTAAATTATCTGCAGGATATGATATTTCGCCAAAATTACGTGTTGATGCTGATTTGAACCTGAATGAGCAATATTCGCCAAATATCCCTGATGTGGATTATAGCCCTGAAAGCTATGTATACATGTTTAAAGTTTATGGATCTGCTGATTACGATGTAAGATCATTGAAAAACATTTACCAGGGCCCGCAAGGCGTTCCGGGGCTAACGCAATATGCTGCTGAATATGGCCGCGAAAACAACCCTTATTTTATTGCTGACGAATGGTTAAAAGGAAGAACCAAATCAACTATTTACGGATCATTGAAATTAACTTATAAGTTCAACAATGATCTGAACATTTATCTGCGTACAGCGCTTGATACCTATGATGAACGCAATACTGAAGATGTACCTGCGGGTGCTAACCTTAATCAATATCTTCCATGGTACTATTTCGGATGGTATGGCGATTACAGGCAGGATGACCGTAACCTGTTAGAAAACAATACAGATGTAGGTTTAAATTACAGCCACAAATTCAATAACTGGAGTGTAACAGGATTATTAGGCGCAAATGAGCGTTCATTTACCTATAATTCTGATTGGGAAAGTACTCAGGATTTAGCTTTACCGGGTGTTTATAATCTTCAAAACTCGCTAAACAAACCTTATCTGTACAATTTCGATTCAAAAATGCAGGTTAATAGTGCTTATTACTCAGCTGATTTGGGTTATAAAAACTATTTCAACATCAATACCACCGGTCGTGTTGATAATCTATCAACTTTACCTTCAGGAAATAACACATTCTTCTACCCTTCTGTATCATTAAGCAGTGTGGTATCTGATTACGTTAAATTACCTGAGTTTATCTCTTTCTTAAAAGTACGTGGCTCATATGCTGACGTTAAGGGGGGATTAACTGCTCCAACCATTGGCACATCATACAATGCTTTTCAAACTACAGCTAACGGAGCATTATGGAATTCAAAACCTGTTAGTAATTTAATTGGTTACGGAAGTGAGCTTTACACACCGTATAACGGCCCTACTTATATAAATGAATCTCCGGTAGGTGTTACTTCTATTTATAACGGTACCTCTGCAGCCTCTTTGTCAAATACTATAGCTAACAATGCCTTAAAACCTTTTACTGTTCAATCAACAGAAGTTGGTTTCGATGCTAAGTTTTTAGGTAACAGGTTAGGTTTAAATGCTACCTATTTTACAACAACAAATGGCCCTAACATTTATCAATTACCGGTAGCATCATCAACAACTTATAGCAACCAACTGGTAAATGGCGTAACAACACTTAAAAAAGGGTTTGAAATTGAATTGATGGGTTCTATCCTCAAAAATCCTAACGGAATTAACTGGGACGTGAACGCTAACTACTCAACTTACAAAGAAACGTTAAAATCAATCTACGGCAATCAAACTGAATTATACCAAAATGGTCACGAATACAAAATTGGCGACAGGCTTGACGGTATTTATGGTACTAAATTCGTAAGAGATGGCCAGGGTGATATCGTTAATAGCGGTGGTGTTCCTTTATCTGCTCCAAGCCAGGCAAACAATGGCAACTATGGTTTATTAGGCTATGCTGACCCTGACTTTTCTTTCGGTGTAACTAACCATTTCACTTATCATAACTGGTCATTAAGCTTCCAGTTTGACGGCAGAATAGGTGGTAAAATGTACGACAGAACTTACTACCAGTCAATGAACGGTGGTACAGCAATTGAAACCGCAACCGGTGCCTACGGTGCTGCACGTTTAGCAGAATGGAACAGTACTGCCGAAGGCACTAAAGCTGCAACTCCAGAATATGTTGGCCCCGGTGTTACTATAACAAGCGGCACACCACAATACGGCCCTGGTGGCGTAATAACCAACCTAAGCCAGTTAACATTTGCGCCAAACTCAACCAAGGTATTGGTTCAGAGCTATATTTCAAGTGGTATTGGTGGCAACTTTGATGAGTATTATATGATAAGCCGTTCATATGCTAAGTTAAGAGAAGCAACAATCGGTTACTCTTTACCTTCAAACATGTTGAAAGGTACGTTTATCAGAAAAGTAACCTTCTCTTTAGTGGGCAGAAACTTATTATACTTCGCTGCACGCAAGGATGTTGATCTTGACGAATATGCATCAGGATATAATGCTTCTACCGGTACAATAGTAGGTACAAATGCAGGTAGTGATCTTGAAAGTCCTACAGCCCGTCGTTACGGTGTAAATATTCACTTAACATTCTAATTGTTTAATCGATTTAAAGAAAATATATGAAAATTAAATCATTTATCCCATTTGCGCTATTGTTAACAATAGGCATGGTATCTATAACTGGTTGCCAAAAAGGGGATCTTATAGATAATCCCAACGTTGCCGGTTCCAACTCAATTGTACCAGTTTCCCTGCTGCTTAACACGCTTACCTCAAACTTAGTTCGTTCGGCTGAATTACCATGGGGCACTTCATCAGTAGGTTCACAGTATGATATTGCTAATTACTCTTATTACAGGGGTACAAACACTTACAATTATGGCAGCACAACTGATAGTTATGACATTTTAAAGTATGCCATTAAATTACAACAGCAATCTATTTCACAACAAGGTAATCAAACTAACAAATACTATGCATTAAGCCTGTTTTTTAAAGCTTATTCAGGTATCTGGTTAACACAAAGAGTTGGTGATATACCTTTTTCACAAGCAGGAAATGCAAGTATACTTACTCCAAAATATGATACCCAGCATGATGTTTATAAGAGCGCCCTTTCAATGCTTGATAATGCCAACACTTTATTAGGCAATCTGATAACAACAACTCCCTCACTTGCAAATACGGTTTTGGATTCAAGCGGTGATATATTTGGATTAACCTATCAGCAATGGCAAAAATTGATCAATACTTATCGTTTAAGAGTGTTAATCAGCTTAAGCAAACGTGCTGTTGACAATGCTGATTTGCAGATACCGCAACAGTTTGTTACCATAATGGGTAATCCAACTCAATATCCTATTATGGCGTCAAATAGCGATAACCTGGTTTATAAATTTAATGCTACCAATCGTTATCCTACTTTTTCATTAGGTTACAACCCTTATAATAACTTCTCAAACATTGGCAGCACTTATTTAAGCATCACTACTGCTACACAAGACCCACGTGCCTTTGTAGTTGCTACTCCTGCACCTGCATCAGTTGCAGGCGGTAAAGCTGTTAGCGATTTTACAGCCTATGTGGGTTCTGATATTAACCAAACACAACCAACCTTGTTGAATAATTCAAATAACGGCCTGTACTCTTTTGCTAATTACAACCGCTATTATGTTTCATCAACAGGCGCCAGTGCCGAGCCATTTGTATTTATAGGTTATTCAGAAATGTGCTTTAACATTGCTGAGGCAATAAACAGAGGCTGGATAACCGGAAGTTCAGCAACATGGTATACCAATGGTATTAATGCTTCTTTAGCTAATTATGGTTTAACCAATGGCGAAGTGTTAACTATTAACTTCCCTGTTTCTTCTACCAATACTGCTATCAACCCTAATCTGATTGCACAAGGTGGTGTATGGGGAACTGCTACTGTAAATATTCCGCAGTTTATGGCCAATGTAGTGTATGCCGGAGACAATGCTACCGGTTTGACACAAATATTGACCCAGAAATATGTTTC
>JABDEQ010000060.1 GCA_013286985.1 Bacteroidota bacterium
GATGCAAAGTAAAGAGTTGAGTTTGAAAAATTAGTGAATGGTGAGTAGTTTATTAAGTTGGAATGGTTGATTAGGTTGTAAGATCAGTCAGATCAAAAATTGAATAATTACTTAACAAATCAACTTAGTTTGGCTCAATTATCAAACCTTCAAAATAAATTTCATTTAATTTTCATCTTCATAAAATATTATATTTAAGCTTTCGTTTAGTATCTGTAAACTAAATTTTAAAAAAGCTTATGGACGAAACCTTTACAGCAACTTTAAGTTTACTGACTAACAAAGCCAGGGTGAATGAGGAACTACAAGAGAATTTAGAAGGCGACGAACTGATGTTTTATCATTCGCTTCGTGCTGATCTGGATCTTTTGAAAAAAGCTCCGAAATTGCAGACAATCCACCACATACTGGATTACTCAAAAAGCCTGCGTTAGTAGTAAACCACAGAACTGGTTCACAGGTCATAGCTGTTTTTTTATAAATAGCTGATGATTTGTGAACCTTTCCATTTTTAAGTGGTTCGTTTGTTCACTGGCTCATTTGTTTATTGGTGCAATATTCAATAAGCATAGCATAAAATATTAGTCTTTGTATTGGTGTATAACAATAATTTTAGGACTATTGTACTATGGTTATAAAGCAAATACTAATAACCTAATGAACAATTGAACCAATGACTAAACCCGAACGCTACAAACACTTTGTTGAATATTTTTCCAAACAACAGCCTGACGCAGTCACTGAGTTGCATTATGGCAGTCCATTTCAGCTATTGATAGCAGTAATTCTTTCGGCTCAATGTACTGATAAGCGGATAAACCAGGTTACCCCTGCGTTGTTCGAGCGCTTTCCGACGCCGGAAAGCCTGGCAGCATCTACTTCTGATGAGGTTTTTAATTATATCCGTAGTGTAAGTTATCCTAATAATAAGGCTAAACATTTAGTGGGCATGGCAAAGATGCTGGTTGATGTTTTTAACAGTGAGGTGCCGGCAGATATTAATGATTTGCAAAAGATGCCCGGGGTGGGCCGTAAAACGGCTAATGTAATAGCATCCGTTGTGTTTGATGCACCGGCCATAGCTGTTGACACACATGTGTTCAGGGTATCGAACCGTATTGGTTTAACCACCAATGCACGTACACCGCTGGCTGTTGAAAAGCAGTTAGTGCTGTATTTGCCTAAAGATACCTTGGCTATTGCCCATCATTGGTTGATATTACATGGACGCTATATTTGCGTTGCCCGAAGCCCCAAATGTGAAACCTGCCCTATTAGCTGGTTTTGTAAATATTACGAACGTACCCATACCGAAACAGCCCTGCAAAAAGCCGAAGCGCTGAAATTAAAGAAAGCAAAAGATCAGAAAAAGAAAGCTGCTTTGAATAAGATCAGTAAAGAGTTGAAGAAGAGAAGCGAGCTTTGATTATGTGAATGGTAAGCAAACTACTGTTAAAAAAATGTTGTAAGAGATATTCGGTAATTTATTAAGAGAGTATGATGTCAGCTTTGATAATTGCCGATATAGCGATGGTGTTTTAAACCCATCGTTATGAAAAAGCCGTGGGGAAATTCTAAAAGCGATTTTCCTAATGTGAGTAGTTTTTGATTGTATTTTTAACTTATTACTATTAACTTAATCAAATAATAAACCTATCACACAATAAATATTTTTTACTAAAAATATTAGCATTTGTAAATAATATATTTTACATTTGTTCACACAATTTTTAATATGAGCAACGCAGAAAAATTAAAAGCATTACAGCTAACCTTAGACAAGCTGGAGAAGTCATACGGAAAAGGTACCATCATGAAACTGGGTGACACCGTAATTGAGCCAACTGAAGTGATATCAACAGGGTCTTTAGGATTGGATATTGCTTTGGGTGTAGGTGGTTTGCCAAAAGGCCGGGTTATTGAAATATATGGTCCGGAATCATCTGGTAAAACAACACTGGCTATTCATGCAATTGCCGAATCGCAGAAAAACGGTGGCATTGCCGCTTTTATAGATGCAGAGCATGCTTTTGACAGATTTTATGCTAAAAAATTGGGTGTTGACGTAGAAAATTTGTTGATATCACAACCCGATAATGGCGAACAAGCATTAGAAATTGCTGATAACCTGATCCGTTCGGGCGCTATTGATATTTTGGTTATTGACTCTGTTGCTGCGTTGGTTCCGAAGGCTGAAATTGAAGGCGAAATGGGCGACTCAAAAATGGGTTTACAGGCACGTTTAATGTCACAAGCCTTACGTAAGCTAACAGGTACCATTAGTAAAACCGGGTGCTGCTGTATATTTATTAACCAGCTGCGCGAAAAAATTGGTGTAATGTTTGGTAATCCTGAAACCACTACAGGTGGTAATGCACTTAAGTTTTATGCATCGGTGCGTTTAGATGTTCGCCGTATATCACAAATTAAAGATAGTGATGAAGTATCAGGCAACAGGGTTAAGGTAAAAATTGTGAAAAACAAAGTAGCTCCTCCGTTCCGCGTTGCTGAGTTCGATATTATGTTTGGCGAAGGCATATCTAAAGCAGGCGAAATTATTGACCTTGGTGTTGAGCATAACATCATTAAAAAGGCAGGTTCGTGGTTTAGCTATGGCGAAACCCGTTTAGGACAGGGCCGTGATGCTGTAAAACAACTAATACTGGATAATCCGGAATTGATGGATGAACTGGAAACCAAAATAAAAGAAACCGTAACCGGTGATCACCTGGCAGAAGCATAAGCGCTGATATAGTTGATTTGAAATAACTTTACTACTATGAAAAACAAAAAACTCCGATATTTTATCGGAGTTTTTTTATGATACCGGTTTATAAAATTATCCTAATACTTTCACCATTAACGGATCAAGATCAATAGGCGCGCTAACATGGTCCGATAATGAGTGTCTTTCCTTTATATAAGCCGCGCTGTTATAGGCTACCCAAACTTTTTGTTCATTATCCTGCCAGGCAATAACCTTTAAGGGCAGATCCAATGCCGCTATGGGGTTTTCTTCCATAATTGGTCCGCCTGATTTAGGGTTGCCAAACAAAATGAATTCAAGAGGAGGGATGGTTTGCCCTGTTTTTTGTAATTCATTCTGCTGATCAATACGGGCATATATGGTTACCCCGTTACTTTGCAGTATTGCCTGCAGGCGATCAATAGTTTCCTTTACAGTATACGGGCTGGCTTTAATAATAACTCCTTGCGGGTTCATGGGCAGATTGTTTGTGTTTAACAAATTTTAAAGGTGTATGATGATATAAAGATCGGCAGATTCCTGATTTATTCCTTACTTTTAATCAATATAAACCTCAATTGCATGTATTTAACTACCCGCATATTAATAGCAATAATTATTGCAGAGCATTTTTATTTCTTATGGCTGGAAATGTTTGTATGGACAACCCGGGGACCAAAAGTATTCACCCATATTCCGGCGGCTTTATTTAAAGAAACCAAAACAATGGCGGCCAACCAGGGGCTGTATAATGGTTTTTTAGCAGCGGGCCTATTGTGGAGCTTTTTTATAAAGGACGCCGGCTGGCAAAATAATGTATCGATATTTTTTCTGGCTTGCGTAACCGTTGCGGGACTTTACGGCGCATATAGCGTGTCAAAGAGGATCTTTTTTATACAGGCATTGCCTGCTTTGGTGGCTACGCTATTTTTGTTGTTGAGTTAATAGCTTTCTTTTTTCGAGATAACCGGGGTTAATTATTATTAACAAATAACCCTATTGTCAACTTTATTAGTTTACAGTTTTATAGGCCCTCAATATTGCTTAACTTTGTGCTCCAAAACAATTTACAAGCTTATGCAATATGATGTTATCGTTATCGGTTCGGGCCCTGGCGGCTACGTTGCCGCTATACGTTGTGCCCAATTGGGTTTAAAAACTGCTATCATTGAAAAATATAGTACTTTAGGCGGTACATGCCTTAACGTAGGTTGTATCCCTTCAAAGGCACTTCTCGATTCTTCTGAACATTATCACAATGCTGCCCATGTTTTTACTACGCATGGAATAAAGCTGGATAATTTAAAGATCGATTTCGGGCAAATGATTAAACGTAAACAGGAAGTGGTTGATGCCAATACCAGCGGCATTGCTTACCTGATGAAAAAGAACAAAATTGATGTACATACCGGCGTTGGTTCTTTTAAGGATAAAAATACTATCACTATTAAAAAAGCTGATGGCACCGAAACAGAAATAACCGGTACAAATGTGATCATCGCTACCGGTTCAAAACCGTCGGCATTGCCATTTATAAAAACCGATAAAAAACGGATCATTACCTCAACAGAAGCATTAACACTTACCGAAGTACCTAAACACCTGGTGTTAATTGGCGGGGGGGTTATTGGTTTAGAATTGGGATCTGTTTATGCACGTTTAGGTGCTAAGGTTTCCGTAATTGAATTTATGGATTCCATTATTCCAACTATGGATAAAAGCCTTGGCAAAGAATTGCAGAAGGTTTTGCAAAAACTTGGAATGGAATTTTACCTGGGTCATAAAGTAACCGGAGCTACCGTAAAAGGTAAAGAAGTTACTGTAACTTTTGATGATCCGAAGGGTGAAAAGAAAGAGCTTAAAGGTGATTATTGCCTGGTAGCCGTTGGCCGTATTGCCTATACCGATGGCTTGGGTCTGGATAAAATTGGTATTACGGTTGAGGAACGTGGTCGTAAAATCCCGGTAAACGATCACCTGGAAACAAGCGTTAAAGGCGTTTATGCAATAGGCGATGTTATTACAGGTGCTATGCTTGCCCACAAGGCCGAAGATGAAGGTACTTTAGTTGCCGAAATTATTGCCGGCCAAAAACCACATATTGATTATAACCTGATACCGGGTGTGGTTTATACCTGGCCGGAGGTTGCTGCTGTTGGACAAACAGAAGAGCAATTAAAGGCTGCCGGAATAAAATATAAAACAGGATCATTCCCATTCAAAGCCAGTGGTCGTGCCCGTGCCAGCGGTGATCTTGACGGATTTGTTAAAGTATTGGCCAATGCCGATACCGACGAAATTTTAGGCGTGCATATGATAGGCCCCCGTGCTGCTGATATGATTGCCGAGGCTGTTGTTGCTATGGAATACCGTGCATCAGCCGAAGATATTTCACGCATGAGCCACGCGCATCCTACTTATACCGAAGCCATGCGCGAAGCTTGCCTTGCTGCAACAGCAAACAGGGCCATCCATATTTAAACGGATACAACTTTTTTTCTCATCTTATTAACTCAGGGGTTAGCAAATATTTAGTATTTGTTAATCCCTGCTTGTTTTTTGTGCCTTCCTGTTGGTTTTTAGACGGTTTTTAACCGCCTGATTTTTTTACTTATTTATTGTTGTTTATTAATTAATTTATTTATTTTTAGTAAATAAAATATTTCCTATAAAAAGCAATTTTAAGTAGATATCTGAATTTATCCTAAACAATAAAACCAATTAATAATACCTTATTGAAGTTTAAACACTGATTTGTAGTATGTTTTATTTTGTTATCTAATAAGGGTTCTTTTTTGTAAAGCTGATAAATTAAAAAGTGATCATTTCTTATTGCTTAATATAGTAAATATTAAAAAACTAAACCTTAACAGTTTTTATAGTACTATTCTCCCGGTATTAATGACGGGAAAATAACATTTGTAGAAGCTCATGCAATATTAACCTATAAGTATTTGTTATGAAATGTTTCTTACGTAATTGCCGATCAGGACTCCTAAAAGTAATTTTTACAGTATCTCTTTTTCTTGTTTTTGCGGGAAGTGCATCTGCGGGTTCTTATACCTGGATTGGTACTTTAGGCGGAAGTTGGGGCACTGCTTCAAATTGGAATAGTATTTTAAATGGCCATGTGCCAGGTGCGGGGGATGATGTTGTCTTTAATGATGTCGTGCTTGGCTACACCGTTACTTTGTCGGCTGCTGTTACGGTAAATAGCATAACAGTTCTGGGTGTTCTAAGTTTAATTGGGGGAGTAACTTTAAATACACAAGGGCACGCCCTAACAGTATCATCTTTTTTGACGGTAGGCCAGTTTTATAACACTTCCGGTTCGATACCGGGAGTGGTCACGCCGACAATATTTACTATATTGGGCAGTGGTGCTGTTACGATTAATACCACGCTAAACGTTTATACCGGAGGAGTGCTAAATGCGGGCTCTACAAGCGACAATACAACTAATCTTATTATTTCTGGCGCTACAGCAAATGTTGCCAATCTTGTTCCTAATTCTCTTATATCTAATGCTATAGGTCTTTTAACCAGTGGTGCAGCCCCCACAATCAACAATTACGGCACCATGACCGCTAACTCATCTGCAGTATTAGATTTGAGCGGTTATTATAGCCAGATCATTAATTACGGCACCATAACTGCTAACTCTTCCGCAACAATAAATCTGACTGGTAATAATAGCCTGATTAATAATACCGATATTTTCAATGCGGGTACTTCGGGATCTGCGTGTACCGTTAATGTTAATGCGCCAAGCGCTGCCATTACCAACGCAGGCTCAAGTCAAACTGCTTACTTTAATGTTGGCTCAACATCAGTAATCAACGTCACGGGTGGGTATCAGGAAAGTGTAACTAACGCAAGCACCAACTCGGTGTTTACCTTGATGTCTGATCCCAATGGTTCTGCGGCAATAGGCCCAATAACGGTTAGCGGCACCCCATCTGGTTTTGTTGGGGTATTTAATGTGCAGCGTTATATAACGGGTATCAGCTCAAGTTATACCAGTTACCGCTTGTTGTCTTCTCCTGTAAATAGTACAAGCGCTGTTTCGGCTTCAACCAATTACATCAGTTTATACTATCTTAATAAAAATGCCGCCACAAACGCAACAACCTATCACGGCGTCTATACCGGAGGCCCGGGAGGTACCACGGGAGGATTTAATGTAACAACCGTAAACCCCATTATTTATTTCTACAACGAAACGCTTAAAACAAGTAACAGGGCATTTACCTCCGGAAAAAATGTGGGTGTTTCGTCAATCACCAGCAATACCGCTGTTACACCGGTAACTTCAACGGAAACTTTTGTGACTAAAGCAACGCAGGTCAATGGCACCGCCTATACGGCACCCACTAATGTAAGCATGCCCGTTGGTAACGGCTATATCGATTATTTTGTAGGTCCCAACACTATAGCGACTGCATCCGGGCCAATTAGCAATGCAGTTATCACCAATGTAGGGTACATCAATCAGCAGAATGTTCAGGTGTACTTATGGTACACGCCGGGCAATGGTACCGGAACGGGTACTGCGGGACAGCTGTCTTTTACATCGCCGGCTACAGGTGCTGCTGATAAATACCAGGGCTTTAATATGGTGGGTAACCCTTATCCATGTACTATAAGTTTGGCATCTGTGTTTGCGGACAATATTACCGCTATCGATAACATTTATGTTTTAAGCGACTATAACCCCGGCGGGCAGGAGTATAATGCCTATACTCCAACAGGGAATTCGTCGCCGTCGCCCGCATATGTGGCAAGTGGTCAGGGTTTTCAGGCACATGCGATAAGTGGTGGGCAAACACTTATATTTAAAGAAAGTGAAAAGGCTGCAACCACACAGTTAACAGGTACCTCATTATTATTATCGTTATACCGGGACAGACCTGATAAAAGCGAACAGGCGTTGTCGGGCTTGTATATGAAGATGGTGCAGGATAGTGTGACTTTTCATTATTGTGGTATATATTTCAATAAAAATTGGGTATCAACGTTTCAGGCGGGTGATGCAATTGATATAAACGGATCTCTGGCAGTTTCAATGTCAAGCTATACATCTGACGGGGTGCTTGTTGCCGTAAATCACCAGCCTGATTATAGAAAAGGGCTCAAGGTAAAATTATATGCCAATGCTGCTAATGATGGCATATACAAGCTAAACGCAGAAGGGATCCGTAATATTGATACACTGTATGATATTTTCCTGATTGATCATTATAAAAATGACTCGCTGGATATGCGCCGTTACGGGTCGTATGCTTTTAATATCTACAAAAGTGACACATCTTCATTTGGCAGCTCCCGTTTCGAGTTATCTATTCATCCACGGCCATTGCCTCCTTACAAGTTGTTGAGTTTTGTTGCGCAAAAAGTAAAAGATGGTATACAGCTAACCTGGAAAACAGAGAGTGAAGCCAATTACACCGGCTTTGTATTGCAAAAAGAAGATGGTACACAGTATAATCAGTTATACAGTACGCAGAGTGACGGCAGAGGTGTTTACACTTTTACAGACCATAACCCGATATCAGGAAGCAATACTTATCGTTTGCAACAGTCGGGAATGACAGGTAATATAACTTATTCATCGCCTGTTACAATTGTATATGACGCCACCGGAACAAATGAATCAATATGTGTATATCCAAACCCGGTGAAGGACGTAATTAATTTAACCATAAACCGAAATAATCAAAACTTAAATAATAATCAAATAATTGGCATAAACTCGCCGTCGTTTTCTGCCGGATCAGTTTCATATGGCATTAAAATAATGACTATTACAGGTACCGTAGTGATGTCGAATGAATCTACCGCCTCCGACTGGCATCATAATGCCGTTTCACTTGCTCCCGGGCCATACATTATACAGGTAATTAACAATAATGATAAAAGCCTGGTAGGGAAAAGCATGTTTATTAAAATATAAAATAGGTAATTGAATTGTTACGGTATTGATGATTTTTTTTGCTAAAAAGTTCTTTTTTTAGCAACCCGTACTCTTAGTTTTACGTATAAAGAATGTGGTCGAAACTACAATTTCGATTCGGGTGTTACGAGATGCTCTGAAAGACAATTTCAGTGCATCGTAACAGATAATTTTTGAGTTGATAAATTTATTGATAAGCAAAGGATGGGGCCTCAGTTAATTGTATATAACTATGGCAAATCGTCTTTTATTAACCCTTTTGATAGGGTTCGGATTTTCAATCCAGGCTGAAGCTGCGGCTATCACGTTTAGTTGGAAAGGGTCGTCAAGTACAACCTGGGAATCGGCAAGTAATTGGACAGCCAGCGATGGTTCAACAACAAATTATCCCGGATCGGGCAGCAGAACCACAGATATTGTTGATTTTGGGGTTAGTGGCTCAAGCTATACCCGTCAGCCAACATTAAGCACAAGTTTAACAATAGCGTCTATTGAGTTTGGTGGAGGCGTCGAAACAGGTGGAACATCATTGACCGTTAACGGTGCCACATTAACTGTTGGAACCATAACTCAGGATATTAATACCAATGGTTCCGCTAATACAACCTACGATTATTTGTATGGCACAGGGACAATAAATGCTACTACCATACAATTAGGCAGTGGTACGAATACCAACGGTTCCGATAATTATTTTATTACAGATATTGCAACCCTAAATATTTCGGGGAATGTAGTTATTATTTCAAATGTAAATTCAAATAACGGCTCCGGCTTCAGGCTGGAAAACGGAAATATGTATTTAGCCGGGCAAATTATTTTTAACCCGGTAAGCAGCAACATCGACCCAACAAATAGTACAACAAGCGGCAACGATTCTTATTTTACAATAAACACTATTACACGTATTAACAGCGTCGCTACTACTCCTCACTTATATTTATCAAATGCTAACCCAGTACCATCTATTCCTACTCCTAAAGCATCGGTAAACTTTTATGGCGATACCGGCGGTACGGGATATGTTACCTATACGGCAGCAAACGCTAATATTTTAACAACCGCCACTGCCGGTTTTGGAACCGGGGGCGGCAAAATAGATACTTCTAAAACAAGTTATGATAATCTCATCATTCAGGGCACAGGCCTTGCTACGGTTGGCGGCAGCACAGTCGGAGCCTTAAAAGTAGCGGGAGATTTTGACACTTATAGTCCGGTTACTTTTAGTCCGGCTGGTGCAAGTGCAACCAACACCTCGGTAGGAGGCAACTGGAACAACACTTCAACCGTTACTGGTGGCGTAGGCAGTACAGCCATCTCAGGTAATGTGGTAAATTCAGGTACCATGAATCTTTCTTCGGGTATTCTGGAGGTTGGCGGCAGTTTGTCAAATACTTCAAATTTAACTGCCGGAAGCGGCAATATCACTGTTGATGCTAATGTGACAAATTCGGGCAATCTAACTATGTCATCAGGGTCCTTAACGGTAGGGGGTAATTATACAAACAGTGCTGGCGGAACGTTTACGGCAGGCTCCGGAACAGTTTATTTTGATGGTAAAAGTGCACAAACACTTGTGGATAATAGTACAGCCGGAACGACATTTAATAATGTAACTTTTAACGGTGCAACTGCCAGCAGTGTATCAACCATAAGCCCAGGTGTAGGAAATTTTGCAGTTTCGCCAATTGGTGTTTTAACCATGGCAAATGATGCGAAACTGGTTGCAGGATCAACCACAGTTGGTGGGGCGGCATATTTAACTTTAATGTCAAATACCAATTCTACTTCTGCCGTGGGGGTAATACCATCTACATGCAGTATTACAGGAAATGTGAATGTACAACGTTATATAACGGGTACAAACTCAAATTATGCCAGTTACCGTTTGTTGTCATCGCCGGTAAATAATATAAGTCCAATTTCCGGGCCTTCAAATTACATCAGCTTATATCACCTAAATAAAAGTTCAACTGTTGGCGGTGTAACTTATAATGGCATTTATACCGGCGGCCCGGGTGGCGTTGCAGGTGGTTTTAATGCTACCACTGTAAATCCAATCATTTATATATATAACGAAAGATTGGAAACAAGCAACGCATATTTCACTTCGGGCAAAAATGTGGGTATCTCATCAATGGATATAACAAGTAGTGCCGCTACCGATGTAAATACTGTTAGCAGGGCCACACTTGCCAATGGAGGAGCGGCCTATTCGGCGCCTAGCGGTGTAAACATACCTGTTGGAAATGGCTATATCGACTACTTTATTGGCCCTAATACGCTATCGAGTCCGTCAGGAGCAATCGGCCCGGCTACTATTACCAACGTAGGCTTTATTAACCAGCAAAATGTGAAAGTTTATTTATGGTATACACCGGGCAGTGGTACAGGTACTGGTACCGCCGGACAGTTGTCTTACACTACACCGGCAAGTGGCCCTGCAGATAAGTATCAGGGGTTTAATATGGTAGGTAATCCTTATCCATGTACTATAAGTTTGGCCCAGGTTTTTGCTGATAATCCGGGTATTGACAATATTTATGTATTAAGTGACTATAATCCCAATGGACAGGAGTATAATGCTTATACAGCCACTGGAAATTCATCACCATCGCCGGCATATGTGGTGAGTGGTCAGGGTTTTCACGCGCATGCAAAAAGTGCGGGACAAACACTCACATTTAATGAAAACGAAAAGGCTCCTGCGCAGCAGCTAACAGGTTCTTCATTATTGTTAGGAACTCCCAAACAAACCAGCCAACCATTAACAGGTTTATACATGAAGATGGTTAAAGACAGCATAGTATATGATTATTGCGGAATTTATTTCAGAAGTGATTGGGTATCGACATTTAAAGCTGGCGATGCAATTGATATTGGCGGGCTGTCGCCACAGGTTTATATGTCGAGTTACAGTTCTGATGGTGTGCGTTTATCGGTGAATCATCAGCCCGATTATACTAAAGGTATTAATGTAAGGCTATACGCCGATGCTAATACAGATGGCGCGTACAGTTTAAAAATAGAAGGAATACGTAATATTGATACTTTATATGATATTTTTCTTTTAGATCATTATCAGAAAGATTCGGTAAATATTCGTCGTACCGGTTCGTATGCTTTTAATATCTATAAAAGTGATTCGTCATCATTTGGTGGTTCGCGTTTTGAATTGTCTATACGTTTGCGGCCATTGCCGCCTTACCAATTGGTGAGTTTTACAGCGCAGAAAGAGAGCAATGGCATCCAGTTAACCTGGAAAACAAAAAACGAAGCAAATTATACAGGCTTTGTGCTGCAGAAGGCAGACGGCACCCAATTTAATCAATTGTACAGTTTACAAAGTGACGGCGGTGGTGCTTATAACTTTAATGATCGTCATCCAGCTATGGGCAGTAATACATATCGTCTGTTGCAAACCGGTATAACCGGCGATACAAGTTATTCATCTCCGGTTACAGTAATGTATGCACCCGCAGGGGCTGAAGGCTCAATCAGTGTATATCCAAATCCGGTAAAGGATGTCATTAATTTAACGATTAATCAGAATGGTACAAATGTAAATTCAGGTGGCAACCAGTCATTTAATTTCAATTTATCGGTGTCTTCAATAAAGTCAACTACTTACCAGATAAAAATAATGAATATGACCGGGGCAGTGTTGATATCTGATACGTCTGACGAGGCAGATTGGCATCATAGTACTGCCGGACTTATTCCAGGTACATATGTTATACAAGTAATTAATAATACTGATAAAAGCTTGATAGGAAAAGCAATCTTTATTAAAATATAGTATAGAAGAACAACAACTTCTTTGAGACGAAAAAAGGCGGGCATTGTAAATAAATGCCGACCTTTTTTGCGTTTTTTTATTTATCTGTCACAGTAATTCCGGCTTTATTTTTTCGGTGAACTCTTTAGCAAATTTGTAAAGCTTAGGTTGTATAACGGCAGCGCAATAAGGGTTCTGCGGGTTGTTAGCGAAATAGTTTTGGTGATAATCCTCGGCTTTGTAAAATTCACTCGCGGGGGTTATTTCTGTAACTATTGGCTGATCAAAAACATCTTCGTTTGTAAGTCGCTTTATCATGGCTTCGGCTTGTTGTTTTTGCTCGTCATCTTCGTAAAATATTACCGACCTGTATTGTGTGCCAACATCATTCCCCTGTTTGTTTAAGGTAGTTGGATTGTGGGTTTTAAAAAATATAAGTAGTAACTCATCAAACGATATTTCATCGGCATCATACAATAATTGAAGTACTTCTGCATAACCAGTGGTTCCGTTGCAAACTTCTTTGTAGGTTGGGTTTTTGGTATGCCCGCCCATATACCCCGAAGTTACACTCTTCACTCCTTTAACCGCTTCAAATATAGCTTCGGTGCACCAAAAGCACCCATTGCCGAATGTTATTTTCTGTAAATTCATATGGATAAAGATATTTAATCTAAGATAATATTTGTGTACGCTAAAGCACTAAAAGAATAACTAATATGGCAATATGATTACTAATTATTGAATTTTCTGAAAAGGGGTAGTCCGGTATGGAACTTTCATGCTTTTTTTGCAAAGAAAGCGCGATTGCAATGTTGTAAGAAATTCAATTAACTGTAAGCGGTACATTTAATTAATAGTATATTATATATTAATTATTAGATTATTTGCTTATTGTTCATTATTATGTACTTAATTCAGTTATTTATTTTGAGTTTTTACGATATATAGCAACTTATTGTAGTTATTTATCGTAAAGAAACCAATTTGCAAATGGTTGAAAATAGAAATTGACAACTTGGTGCGAAGGTTTATTTAAATACCTGATTATTAACCTTAAACTATTGCGCTTTGAAAATACCTTTACTTTTTTGCTCCTTACTTTTTGCCTTTATTTTTTGTATTGGAAACCCGGCCATTGCTGCAAATACTTATACCTGGAGCGGCGGTACCAGTACGGCGTGGACTAATGTGGCTAACTGGAAATTAAACGGATCGGCATTTAATCAAACTGCTGGCGGCGGCGTATATTATCCAGGGCAAAATTCTTCGAATGATAATGTTGTCTTTAGTGCTATTACGCTTAATAATCCGGCAATTACAATAAATATCCCGAATGGGCTGGCTCAAATTACGGTTAATGATGGCATTGCAACTACTATAACCATAAACAGCGGATGTACTTTTTATTTAACCAATTTAACAGTTGGCCCAACTAATGGGAACGGCGCAAGCTTAACATTTGCTACCAACGGAACAACAGCAAGTTACGTGAATTTGGAGTACGGGGGATCGGTAAATATTGGGCCTGCAAGTGGTACTTCAACACTTATAATATCTGCCAACACCAATGTTGCTTGTAGTTTAGAAATCGTAACAGTTGGTGGTACCAAAAGTTCTATTACCAACAGTGGAACATTTTCACTGTTTTTAAGTTTGGCGTATTCGGATTACAGTGGCGGATATGGCTTTATAAATAATGCTGCAGGAACTTTTTCAGTTTCTAACTGCAATGTTTATCTGGGAAACACCGGCAATGAAAACATAATAAATGGCGGGGTGCTTACACTAAGCAACTCCACTATATATTTAGATTCCTCGCAACCTCCAGGTACTTCAGGTGTAAGCAATTTCTCTATTACCAATACCGGAACTTTTACGTCAACTTCATCCGATATATATCTTACTTCTACCGGCACCAATATCAAAAACTCAGGTACGTTCGATGAAATAGGGTCAAATATTTACCTCAACGGCACCAGTACCAATATTAGTAATTCAGGTACTTTTCTTTTAGACCCTGGGTCGGTAATTTACCCTACAGGAGCATCGTCGGTAATCACCAACAACTCAGGAAGTACATTTACTTTAATGTCTGACAATACAGGTTCTGCTGCAATTGCTTCTTTAAGCTCAACTTCATCTTTAACCGGTATATTTAATGTACAGCGCTATATAACAGGTACTAATTCAAACTATAGCAGCTACCGTTTAATGTCGTCTCCTGTAAATAGCACCAAAGCAACATCTGCCACCAGCAGCAGTACACTTAATTATATCAGTTTATATTATCTTAACAAGAGTGCTACAGTCAACGGGACAACATATAATGGTATTTATACGGGAGGCCCGGGAGGTACAGCAGGCGGTTTTAATACAACTACCGTTAACCCTATTTTATATTTTTATAACGAAACAATAAAAACAAGCAATGCCAAATTTACTTCCGGAAAAAATATTGGAGTTTCTTCATTTGCAAGCGTAACCGGTTCTACTCCTGTAACTACTACAGAAAACATGGTAAGTTCAGCGAAAACAGTTAACGCTGTTGCTTATACAGCCTCAACAGGTTTATCCATACCGGTAGGAAACGGATTTATCGACTACTTTATAGGCCCTAATACACTATCAAGTCCATCGGGAGCAATTGGCCCCGCAACCATTACTAATATAGGTTTTATTAACCAGCAAAATGTTCAGGTATATTTATGGTATACACCAGGCAGTGGTATCGGCACCGGAACAGCGGGGCAGTTGTCTTTTACAACGCCAGCGCCGGCCTTTGGAGCTGCCGATAAATACCAGGGCTTTAATATGGTGGGAAATCCATACCCAAGCACATTGAGTTTAGTGCAGGTATTTGCTGATAATGCTGGTATTGATAATATTTATGTATTAAATGACAATAAATCAACAGGATCCGGTTATAACGTTTATACTAAAACAGGAAATTCATCACCATCACCGGCTTATGTGGTGAGTGGTCAGGGTTTTTTTGTGCATGCAAAAAGTGGCGGTCAAACCCTTATATTTAAGGAGGGTGAAAAAGCTCCTACCCAACAGTTAACCGGATCATCATTATTATTAGGGACACCCAAGCAAACCGACCAGCCTCTGAGCGGTTTATATATGAAGATGGTGCAGGATAGCCTTAACTACGATTATTGTGGCATTTATTTCAGGAGCGATTGGGCATCAACCTTTAAAGTTGGCGATGCCATTGAACTGGATGGTTCATCATCACAAGTATATATGTCGAGCTTAACCTCTGATGGTGTGCGGGCAGCGGTAAATCACCAGCCTGACTATATTAAAGGGGTCAACGTGAAGCTTTATGCAGATGCCGTTGGCGATGGAATATATTCCTTAAATATAGAAGGTATTCGTAACATAGATACGCTGTATGATATCTTTTTGATAGACCATTACAAGAAAGACTCACTGGATATGCGCCGTTACAGCTCCTATGCGTTTAATATTTACAAGAGTGACACTTCTTCATTCGGTGGTTCGCGTTTTGAACTGTCTATCCATCCGCGTCCCTTGCCGCCTTACAAACTGCTAAACTTCGCAGCGCAAAAGGAAAGTGAAGGTGTACAACTAATATGGAAAACAGAAAATGAAGCCAATTATACGGGTTTTGTACTGCAAAAGCAGGATGGTACGCAATATAACCAGTTAACCAGCCTGCAGAGTAATGGTAGTGGATCGTATACTTTTATTGACCGTGACCCGGTATTGGGTAACAATACCTACCGTTTGCAACAATCGGGTTTAACAGGTAGCATAACTTATTCATCGCCGGTAACAATAATGTATAGCCCATTAGAGACAACAGCCAGCGCTTTAAGCGTATATCCAAATCCTGTAAAGGATATAATTAATTTGACTATTAATCAGAATAATGCAAACGTTAATTCTGCCAATGGCTCAATTATCATAAATCCATCTGCGCCTTCTACCGGAGCGGTTTCATATAGCGTTAAAGTAACGACCATTACGGGGACGATTATTGTAACAGACAATTCAGCAGGAGTGGAATGGCATCAGAACGTTGCTGCACTTGCACCCGGATCATATATTATACAAGTTATTAATAATAAGGATAAGAGCCTTGTAGGGAAAAGTATATTTGTTAAAATATAAATGAAT
>JABDEQ010000061.1 GCA_013286985.1 Bacteroidota bacterium
TAATTTTTTAGACCGAAGTATAATTTTTTCGTCGACCACTGATACCATGATATCAGAAAGATCAATTACATTATTTCTGTTTAATGTTGAGTGAGCGCCAATAGGGATTTCATATTCACGGATTCCGGCATTCGAATTAATATTGGCACCGTGTTCGTCGTTAAAGCAGGATATCTCAGCAAATATCACATCTTCATTAAGCTTTTCTTCGTCGCTGGCAATGTGACGAACCTCTTCACCAATATTTTTATTAAACAAAGTAAACCTACCTAGTAATGCCGTGGCTGTACATCCACCCGCCTGTTCAATCCATATTTTATCTTCAAATACCCTGAAGATTACCGAAAAGCTTGGCGGGATTATCAATTCAGACTGCATTTGAATCTTATCAAGCTCTTTGTCAGTTATAGTAATACAATCATTATCGGCGTTTTTAGAAAGCCTTGATAAGAAAAACTCATGAACCTGGGTCCAGTTAAAGTGTAAGGTATTTGAGCGCAGATTTAATTGAATGCCATCAAGTAATTCGCTGGTTACCAGGCTCGCTTCCGATCCATCATATCCAACGCCCGTTTCTCTGTCTAACGCCTGCAAAACGGAGATCTCCTGGTCTTCAAATTTCGATTTAAATTTATTTTTAAAGGTATCCAGTGTTTTGGGGGTATGATCAATGGCTAGTTTATCAAGACATATTAAACCATCTTTAATTTGTTGCTGATATTTTTTTTCGATTACCGATTTTGTTTTTATTTCATAACCTACATAAAACATCGATTTAATATCTTTTTTGGATAAGCTATACAGATCATTCTCTGCAAGCCCCTTTATGTTCACATCCTTTTCATCTTTTATATCATTTACTATTCTATTATAAATGACAATGTCGTCAGCCAGTTTGCATTTTAAATCTGGTTCTCCGGCAATTTTAGCCAATCTGTTAAAAAACTTCTCACCTGTCATATTCGGATACAACTCCGGTATTAATAAACCTGCTTCAATCAAATCATTCGTGTATTCCTCTATTTCGTCGCCCTCATCAATAAATTTTGTTAACCACGTTACCATTTCTTCTTTTGTTTTTCCCGTTTTGCAAAAGTTTATAAGTTTGTTTAATAAACCATCTGCTTGATAGGACACAATTAAAAAGTCGGTTTTTTTGGGGTTATTATTAAAACCATTTGTTAGATAGCGCTTTTCGCGCTTAGTGGTATAAATAGAATTATTTGAATAATATTTAATATTTTTAAAACAACCCGACTTCTCCATTTCCCTTGCAACATCAACCGAAAACTGGAAATCGGGGTTAACATAAATTTGCCTTTCATTCTCTAAAATACAATCTGAACCGTCGTTTAATAAATCCCACTTAAGTGAGCTAAAAGCCGAAAACATTCCGAAAGGTGTAGGGCGGTAACACATGCGATTAAAATACTTTTTTTAAGCTAAGCTTTACCTTATTATCAAGCAACTGATAATCAAAATCAAATCTTTTTAATTCCGTATATAAACTTTCACTTGCAAAAAAAATAGCGACCTGAAAAAACTGCGTTTTAATTAATTCTTCTAATGCGGGTGTATTATGATTTTGATAACTCAAGGCTGGTGTTCTCAAAAAGAGATAGGGACTAAAATGGATATTGAGCATATGTTTACAATTTAAAATACAAGTAATATTATATCCAGAACTTAAACACGGGGTATAAATTGATTTTATACGCCAGCCCTAATCATCTAAATAGAAGATAGTATTTGTAAAAACATATTAATGATTGATAAAATATCAACCTAAAAAGAAAGAAATTTTTAATTTACTAATCTCAACAGATTATACGAAAGCTTTAAAAATATTGTTGACCGCGCATTAACCCATTTTGATATAAACGCATTATTATACTGATTATTAAATATTAATATTTTTTTTAACAATATAGAATAGCGTTAAGCTAATTAAGCCCTTTAATGAATTGCATATTGCATGAATACATCCGATTTATATGTTAATATTACCATCCGAATCTCCTCCATTCCCCCATTGTGATTTATTCTGTATTTTACACCTAAATTTCGGACAAAATCTTCAGCATTAGTGTCTTATTTTCTCAAAATAAAATTAGCAGCAACAATTTCAGACCCTCAATTAAAAAATCAAATCTGATGATTGCTGAACATCATGGCTATAAAATTATTAGAAAATAAGTTATTGATTTACAATTTAATAAATTAGAATTTCAGTATCAATCGATACCAGTTTTTGATATGCCTTTAACTTCAGGAAATGTAACGCAAATCATATACCGACATTTGCTGTAATTCTTTTTTTATTACCATATTTGACTTTAAATTGTTGTACCAATTTACCGAAAATATAAATATTCCATATGCAAACCATCGATCCTATTATTCTACAAAAAGCAAACGCATGGCTTAATGGCAATTACGATGCTGATATTAAAAAAGAAATTCAAAAACTAATTAACAGTGAATCGTATACTGAACTAACGGATTCGTTTTATCGCGATCTTGAATTTGGCACCGGTGGTTTGAGAGGAACGATGGGCCCGGGCTCAAACCGCATAAATAAATATACTATAGGTGCGGCAACGCAAGGATTATGCAACCACTTGAAAAAAACATATCCTGGACAGAAAGTAAAAGTTGCCATTGCGCATGACAGCAGGAATAACTCTGATCTGTTTGCCGGTATAACTGCTGATGTTTTTTCTGCAAACGATATTTATGTTTATTTCTTTAAAGAGCTTCGCCCTACACCAGAATTATCATTTGCTATACGGCATTTGGGTTGCAAAAGTGGTGTTATGCTTACAGCATCACATAATCCTAAAGAATATAACGGATATAAAGCTTATGGAGCCGACGGTGGCCAGTTTGTTTCGCCGGAAGATACAGCCGTAATGGATGAGGTGGCAGCGATCAGCAGTATTGACGATATAAAATTTAATCGTATTGATAGCAATATCGAATTAATTGGTGAAGAAATAGACAAACTTTATTTGGATAAAATCACTGCACTTTCAGTATCAAAAGATGCAATAAAGCGTCAAAAAGATTTAAAAATTGTTTACTCGCCGATTCACGGAACCGGTATAACCCTGGTGCCCCAGGCATTAAAACAGTTTGGATTTGAAAATGTGATTTTGGTTGATGAGCAAAGTAAACCCGATGGCAATTTTCCAACAGTAGTTTACCCTAATCCCGAAGAAAAAGAAGCGCTTACGCTAGCTTTAAAGAAAGCCGAAGAACTGGATGCCGACCTGGTTTTAGCTACCGACCCGGATGCTGACCGAGTTGGCATTGCAGTAAAAAATACCGAAAACGAATTTATTCTGCTTAACGGCAACCAAACCGGAGCCATGCTGATCAATTATTTGTTAACAGCCTGGCAGGAAAGCGGCAAACTAACTGGAAAAGAATATATTGTTAAAACAATAGTTACCACTAACCTGATTGAAGAAATTGCTAAAGCTAAGAATGTAAAGTTTTACAACACATTAACCGGCTTTAAATATATTGGTGAGTTAATGACCAAATTTGAAGGTAAACAAACCTTTATTGGCGGTGGTGAAGAAAGTTATGGTTACCTGATTGGCGAACTGGTTAGAGATAAGGATGCCGTAGTATCAAGTGCTTTTATTGCAGAAATGACCGCATTTTATAAAGATAAAGGCAGCAGCTTGTTTGAAGCTTTAATTGATACCTACGTGCAATATGGCTTTTACAAAGAAAAGCTGATATCCCTTACTAAAAAAGGCAAAACCGGAGCCGAAGAAATAAAAGAAATGATGGAGAAATTCAGGACTAACCCTCCTGTATCATTAGGCGGATCGAAAGTGATAACGCTTAAAGATTATGAAAAAGGCATTGAAACCGATTTAACTTCCAATACCACTACGCCTTTGGCTTTACCAAAATCTGACGTTTTGCAATTTATTACTGAGGATGGTAGCATCGTATCTGCCCGCCCATCAGGTACAGAGCCAAAAATTAAATTTTATTGCAGCGTTAACGGAAAACTCGCCAACAAAGAAGCTTATTATGAAACGGACAAAAAGCTGGATTTAAAGATTGCTTCCGTGATGCAGGATTTGGGTGTTTAGGTTTGAACAGATAGTATAAACAAAGAATCCCGAAAATTTCGGGATTCTTTGTTTATGGCTAATTTCATTTACCGTTAAGCATTTTCGGGCTTAAGCAAAGCAACCTGGCCAACATGATAAGCCACGTGGTTGCCACGATTAATCAGAACACTCAGCCGGTTGCGTGTTGGGTCTTTTTCAAAATCCGCATCGGTCATTGCGTTATGTCGTTTAAACCAATCTTCTGTCGGCATATTGGTCAGAAGCGTGTTCAGTTCGCTATGGACATCTACCCATAGTGCTTTTAATTCTTTAACAGAAGGCATCTCTGCTTCGCGATTGTCGGGATTATGAAGAAAAATTGGCATGAGGCTTGAATATTTGCTTGATCCGATACCTAAAGTTTCTTTTAACAAGTCGTGGTAAACCGCTAAATGTCCGTATAAATAAACTACGCGGTTTTTACCCGGCGCTACCTCTTTAAAAAATTCACTTTCGCTATAACTATTAAAAACCTTTTCGGCTCTTGAAATCTGTAAATTCCAATTGTTTAAAGCTATTTGAACAAATACTTTTTGTTGCTCCATTGTTATTTTATTTGAGGTAAAGATGCGTTAGTAAAAAGTAGTTAATTTAAAATCCCGATAAATTGACAAGCAATTGACGCTGGAAAAAGTTCAGCTTGGCGTTATTGCCACTGACAGATCATTAAAATAATTTAACCGGCAAATTGATTTTTATTTCTTTTTAAGCGTAACCATAATGGAATTAGCAATATGGCCAGAGCCGCACAAGGATACAGCATGTTTAAGGCTAACTGATGAAAACTTGGATCTGTAATCCCGCCATGGAAATGAATTTTCAACTGACTGCTTGAAATAATTGCCCCGATATAACCAAATGTCCGGAACAGGCCAAACGATACTCCTTTTTGAGCCAGCGGAGCTTCTCTATTTAACAGCGCCTGGTTAGCTATGAGGTTTACACCTTCGGCCAGGCCAATTACAACACATACCATTACAATAAAAAATATAGCCGAATCAATATTAAGCATCAGCCAGCCTGCCGCTGAGGCAAACATCAATAATACGCCGATGAAATTTTGCCCAAAAAGATTTTTGCTTTTTGAAATCAATAAGCCCACAACTATGGCGACAACAGAATCGGGAACCATCAATAAACCTGTTTGAGCAGGAGAGATATTTTTTACTCCTTCTAACCATTGGGGTAAACCATATAGCATTTGGTATAAAACGTAATTGGTTGCCAGCGTTCTAAAATATACGAGCAGCAAAGCAGGTTCCGTTTGTAATAACCGTACATCAATAAACGGAGCTTCCTGGCTACGTTCCCAAAATACCAGTAAAACGAGTAATATAACTGAGGCTAAAAACAGCAACCAGGAAAAAGTATCATTTGTTAAAACAAATAATAATGACAACAAAAACGCGCTAAAAATCAGGATACCCGGAACATCGAGCCTTTTGAAAAATGAAATACCTTGTTTATTGTTGACTGAGGGATAGTCGGGAATTATCAGCGACAAATAAACAGCTATCAAAACCCATGGAATATTGATATAAAAAATACCTCTCCAGCCCAACCATTGTGTTAAAAACCCTCCTAAAACGGGCCCTAATATCATGCTTACCTGGCCAGATATGGCAATAATACCTAACACATCTCCCGGAACCTCCTGGTTCATTTCTGCATATTTCCTGTTTATTAAAGCCATTGCCGACGGATATGCTGCCGATGTGCCCAAACCAAGTATGATCCGCGAGATGATTAGCCATGAAAAATTTGGCGCAATAATTCCTATCCCTGCGGCTATAAATACCAGTACAAAGCCAAGTAAGTTGATCTTTTTTGCGCTAAAAATATCGGCAAGGCGCCCCATTAGCGGCTGTGCTATAGTTGATGTTACGTAAAGTGCAGTTATTAATATGGCCCCCTGCCCTATGCTTATTTTAAATGAATTGCACAGTGCAAATAGTGCAGTGGCAAGCATTGTAGAGTTAAGCGGATTCATCATGGTGCCCATTACCAGGGCTAACATGAATCTGGGCGAAGTATTCTCTTGTTCCGTTTGAGCTACCATCTTTGTCATTTTCAATCAGTCTCTGTTAATGGTAACTTTATCTTAATTAAACCAGGGCTAATATACTCGTCAGAGGGTATTGGAGGCTTTCTGTATTAAGATTGTTATAATATGATGGTGTTTTCAATGGATCAGCGCCATTAAAACAAATTATTGCCTGTTACCCATGACATGTTTGAATAATTGAATCGAAAGAGGGCCCCAGAGGGGTCAAATATCGGTAGAAAGAAAAATCAATAACGATATCGTGCCAGCGGTACGAAACCTTTATGCTGGTATGTAGCGTACCTCTGGCACGCAAAACATTTTGTAACGACATTTTCTACCGATATTTTGCACCTACGGCGCATTTTTTGTCATTTCGTCTGCAGAGTCCCGCTGGATTTTAACGCTCATCAAGAGGTCAACAAAAGAATTATATGGCGATTTGGAAATTATGCGCCCACATAACATTACGTAACATCGGCACAATCAAGAAAAGATCCTAAGTTTTTGCGATATCAGGAATTGTTCCCTGATCTTTTTCAGTAGCAGGTATCTCTTGTTTTTTTATGGTTTCCCTGTCACAGGCATAACCAAACAAACAACGTTCTTTTATCATTGCGGCTACTTCTACAGGTACATATTCTTCCCAGCCATCTACGCCTTGTTTTATGAGCTGCAATACTTTATCGGTTTGTACGCTCAGGTTTTTTTCGTTGTAATGATGAATATCCTCTATCTTATTATTTGCAATCAGGTAGCGATAAAGATCAATCAAATGGGGTGGCGGATAAAAACGAAGGCAATTCCATATTACGCCGTCCCTTAAAGTAGGATAAATAAACAGCTTTACTTTCCGGCTAAATAAGGTGGCAAACGATTCCAGAATACCGCCGGGCAAGTCTTTATAATGTTCTTCAGAAAAAATGTATTCAAGGTTAGGATAACCCAAAACCACGCCTAATTTCAATTTGGTGATCTTTGAAAGGTAGGCCACCAGCTTGTAATATTCGTGAAAATCAGAAATCAGTACAGTTTGCCCCAATGAACAAAGAATATCTACACGATCAAGAAAGTCTTTTTCATCAATTTCTGCAGTAAGATCGGCATTTCTTTCTTTTAACGATTGTAGGGTGAGTTCCGTTATCACCACCACATTTGTTTCATCAACATCAGGTTCGGCCATAAACTGCTTAACACCTGTGTTGAGCATATCCAGGTGTACATTAATTATAGGGCGGAAACGTCCGCGTACTACCACCGCATGTTTCTTATATAAAGCTTCCGAAGGTTGCAGGTTCTTGCCATCGGGGCCAAAAACAGCAGCGTCAGAAAATCCGTATTTCACCAGATGCAAGCTCATCAGGCGATTATCTACCTTCTTAAAATCGGACCCCTCAAAACGAATCATGTCTATTTGAATACGATCATTATACAGTTCATCCATTAATGAGAGCAAAAATATCGGCGGGTTTTCATGATAATTAAAACAGGCGTAAATAAGGTTTACACCCAATACACCTACTACCTGCTGCTGCAAGTTATTATCGTTATCCAATAACTTAAAGTGCAATACAACATCGTTAAACTCGCCATTGGGCACCAACTGAAAACGTACACCCATCCATCCATGCCCTTCGTTGGTTTTATGATAATTAAGCGCAGAAACGGTATCAGAAAATGCGAAAAAAGTTGTTGAATCGCCACGTTGGCTGGCCAGGCGCTCCACCAATAAACCATATTCATGATCGAGCATAGCTATTAAGCGGGGTTCGCTTACATAACGACGGACCTTTAGTGCCCCGTAAATAGCATCGGATACCACCATATCATATGCCGACATCGTTTTGGCTATGGTACCTGACGATGCGCCGGCTTTAAAAAAATTGGCGGCTACATCCTGCCCCGCGCCAATTTCGGCAAATGAGCCATATATTTCGGGGTCAAGATTAATGGCAAGTGCTTTTTGTTTTGTTCCAATATCTTTATTGTGAATAATACTCATTCAATTAGTTATTAGTCATTTACTAGTACCATTATCCCGATCAAAAAGGACACTCAAAATTACTACTTTTTAAAGAGTTTAGGGCGATGTATCACTAAAAAAGACGTGAAGTTTTGGTAGACAATATGTTAATTAATCTTGATCAGGATTTCGTGGTGATAGTTTCCGGTTGGAAACTTCTGTTTTTTTTTAAGAAAAGGAATAAGTGTAAAATGATTGGATTTTAATTAACTACCTGCAAGGCCAATTGATGTGCCGATGAATAAATTATATTTTCTGCCAATAGCACTCCCCTTTCGCCACTGAATGTTTCAATTGCATGAATATATTTATAAGATTCGCTAAGATTATCGTATACCTGGTCAACCAGCATTACAGAATAAGACTGAAAAGCGAAGATATCGCTATTCTGAAGGCACATCAGATAATTATTGCTTAATAAGATAAAATCGCAATCAAATCCTTTAGCCTGCAACTCAATAACCCTCTTTGTCATCGAAGAATTGAATTTTCTTTTATAGTATATTTCATTGTTCATAGGAATAGCTTTAAAAATCATGCAGGCAAACAATTTTCTTTATTCATAATGAATATATAAAAATCCTGCCATTAATTTAAATTACTAATAAACAGTGAAATATAAAAAAAATATCACATTTATTTTTTATAAATAGAGACGTATAACATTTGTTTTACAATTACTCAATATGATAATCTCCACCCCTCTTTTGTTACCGGGAATCGACCTAATAATTTAAATTATTAGTTATCAATTTTCTGTGAGAAGTAATCTTTATGATGATTAATTAATAATTAAGCATACTCTAAAAATGATATTCCTGCTGGTTGTCGGGTTTCTTTTGCCGGCGGTGCAATTGAGCAAACTGCGGTTAAAAATCTATTATATTAATTCACTTAAACTCGTAGCTAACAGGTTGCAGTTTTATTGTAATTAACTGAAATACAAAACCTTTTGGGTTATTCATCGCCAACACACAATTTGAGTAAACTGAGGAAAATATTCTACAACATTTAAACTCACCAATAATTTATACAATTAAACAACTTTAGCTTTGCGAACATCTTTTTTAGTAGGATTTGTGAAAATACTGCAACAATTAATAGTGCTATTATTCCCTGGCAAAGCATGGTAGCCGGCGCGCCTATTTTTTGGGAGATAGTGCCGATAAGCAGGCTCCCCAAAGGCAACATTCCAAAGAAAGACATCGCCACATAACTCATCACACGACCACGCATATTAGTTGCAGCTTCCATTTGAATAATAGTCATACTTATTGACATTGGCGTTAAAGAGCCTAAACCTATTATAACCGCAAATGGTAAAGCAAGCGGCAGGTAACTAATATGCGAAAAGAGTATTAGCCCGGAACCCAGTATAGCAATACTAACTAACAGGATAACTTTAAAATTTGTCCCCTTTTTTACAGAAGCCAGCAGCAAGCTGCCTAAAATTGCACCCAAACCTATTGAACTGCTGATATATCCATAAACGGCAGCATTGCCCTTAAATATAACTTTCGCAAAAACCGGTTCAGTTGTATCATAAGGAAAAACAAATAAGCTCAGACAAATAAGCAATAAGATTAGCGTGCTGATTTCGGATGTTTGCTTCAGATATTTAAACCCCTCTGCAAGTTCTGCGCTCACTTTTTTCTTTATCGCGGGAGCGTTGAATTTTGGAAATTTCATCAGTAGCAATGCCAAAATAACGGCTATAAAACTTAAAGCGTTTAACGAAAAGCAAATACCCGCCCCAAAAGCCTGCAGTACAATGCCCGACATTGCCGGCCCTATAAGCCGGGCTATATTTACCATGCCAGAGTTAAGAGAAATTGCATTTGCCAGGTCTTCTTTGTTATTGACCATTTCATGCACCATCGGTTGCCTTGCCGGCACGTCAAAAGCATTAATCACCCCCAAAACAACGCTTAGCGTTAGTATTTCCCAAATAACATAATGGTTGGTTAAAATCAATATTGCAAGCAATACAGCCTGAATCATAGATGCGGTTTGGGTAACCAGTAGTATTTTGTATTTGCTATGTCGATCAGCAACTACACCACCAAATAAAGAAAGCAAAAACGACGGAAACTGTTGGGCAAATACGGCAACGCCAATCATTGAAGCCGAGTGGGTAAGACTGTATATTACCCAAATTACAGCTGTACGCTGCATCCAGGTGCCTATTTGTGAAACAGATTGCCCGCAAAAAAACAAAACATAGTTTCTGTTTTTAAACGCCCGGAAAGTATTTGATTTAACTATTGTGGCCATGAAAATGATAAGCGTTCAAATATGAAAACACTTTACCAGTATTCACTGCTATGTTGAAACATTATAAGTGCTATGTTGAAAACAGTATGTAATAGTCGGTTTTATTTATGCCAGACCAAAACGTTCGCTCACCATGTTAAAGAACGATTCGTTGTCCATTTGCTTCCAGGCAGCGTATAGTGCTTCTGCATCTTTACCGGCCAGGTATCGCAAACGGTCGGTACTATCAGTTGCTGCATCGTATATTATCCCTGCAATTAACTCTGCCGAAGAATAATTGTCAGTACCGTTTTCAAAAGCAGCCCATACCTTAACCAGATCGCCATCATAGTCGGTCTGTTGCCCGGTTGGGATGGTATTGTGTAAAGATCGCCCTGCAAAATCGGTAAGCACACCACCCGGAGCTACAACCTTTACCTGTATTCCAAAAGGTTTAAGCTCATATTTTAACGATTCAGACAAACCATCCAGCCCAAACTTAGTAGCGTGGTACAATGAATTAAAAGGCAGGCCGACCAGACCACCTATAGAGGTAACGTTAATAATTACGCCGCTTTTTTGCTTTTTCATAGCCGGTAAAACTTCCTGTATGGTGCGGATCACACCAAAAAGATTGGTGTCAAATTGTTTCAAAACCGTATCGGCACTTGCGGTTTCCAATGGCCCCACCAGGCCATAACCTGCATTATTTAATAATACATCTATATGGCCAAAGTCTGTTATCGCCGCTTTAACGGCGTTATGGACGCTTTTTGTATCGGTAACATCTAATGTGTATAATTTTATATTAGCGTTGCTCTGTAAGTCTTCATGTCCCTTTGTATTACGCATGGTTGCAGCCACCTGCCAGCCTTTCGCGGCAAAAAACAATGCTGTTGCTTTCCCAATACCGGTAGAGGCACCGGTGATAAAAATGGTCTTTTTCATAGGATAGGTATTATGTCTACTTCAAATTTAAGTTTTTTTGAAGTACAGTTTGGCCAGTTTTATGTAATTAATTATTTTTGATTATGGGCAGCCTGGACTATATAATACCGGGTTGAATAGTTAATTCATTAAATTACCTTTAGTGCACTATTTTTACTATTAATGGATACAGAAGTGCTATTAGTTATTACCGAAATACAATCAGACATCGAAGCGATTGAAGAGAACTCGGCTTTTTATGAAGAAATAAATTTCAACAGCCGGACTGATGCCATCGACTTGTTAGAATTTCACGTTATTGACCGTATTGAAGGCTTACTACAAGATACTGCCTTTGCAGAAAGCCTGCATGCGTTAAAACAACGTGCAGAAAAAACAAAATACGACCTGGAAAGGATTGATATAAACTTATTTAAACGGCTTCAGGAAGAGATTGCGGCTGGCATTTACAAAAAAGACTCTTTTTTAGAAATGATTGGCTTGTACATTGACAGCAGTTCCGTCAATATTGACCAGCCGGATAAAATCGGTTACAATAATTTCGATATTTTTATAAATGGCTTATTGTGCGGCAATGCCACTGTTGCAGCAACAACAGAGTTGGAACCCGAAATGGTATTCTATCAAAAAACACCGGCCAGAATAGTTTTCCAAATGGCCGCCGCGGCTCAATTTAATCAGGATGATATGTTTGTTGATTTGGGGTCGGGATTGGGCCAGGTTGCTATTTTGGTTAATCTAATTAGCAGCATTGCAGCACGGGGAATTGAATACGAACCCACTTATTGTGCTTTTGCGCAAGCATGCGCCTCACAGTTGAACCTGAATAATGTTGAATTCATAAATGATGATGCCCGCAATGCCGATTACTCCAACGGCACAGTATTTTTCATGTACACACCCTTTGAAGGCAGCATATTACAAGAGGTGCTGGCAATACTGAAAAAAGAATCGGCACAACGAGCCATAAGAATTTTCACTTATGGCCCCTGCTCGCTACAGATAGCACAGCAAGATTGGCTTTATTGTAAAAATGGAGAAGGCGATGATTTTTATAAGTTATATGAGTTTATCAGTTGAAACAAAAAGTGTTTCCAGATTTTTATCTGAAGACATTTGACTTTAAACCGGTTATCTTGATAGGATAACATTCGAACCATCTTTTGCAGGATTTAAAGAAGCTAACAAGCTAAATTCATTAGAATATTTTTTGAGCAAATATGTTAAGCACTTCCACAAGGATCAGGATAATGATCACTAATTCAAGCCTGTAACTGTTTCTGTATTGCAACAGATCCCTGAAAAGTTCGTAGTTGTCTTTTATAATATTTAACCCTTCCTGGATATTCCTGAACCTTTCTTTTAAGTCAAAGGTTCGTTTAAGATCATTATGAATCCTGTTTAGATTTTCATCTTCCCAAGTTTCAGGAGGAGAATCAAAAATATAGAGATTTTCCGCTATCCGGTTTTTTAGTACGAGTGTTCGCCCTATATATTTTTTTAAATTTATTCCGGATATATCAAGGCGTCCTTTTGTCTCCAGGATTTGTGTATGATAGTTTGTTTCCTCCATCAGTTTAGTTGTTTGTTCGTGATAATAATCAAGCGCAACCGATTGTGAAACGTTCAACATTATCAAACGCAGCACCTCAATGTCTGATCCTATTATCTCGATGGAATGGAAGCCTATTTTATTTCTTGCAGCATTTGTCTCTATCTTAAATTCCTCCTCTAAACTTTGGTCGAATTTATTTTTACAATAAGAGGATATTAATCTTAAAAATTCAGAGATTTTAATAGCATCATAGTTTAAAAAACAAACAACACCATATTTAAAAACATAAATATATTGGCCTTCAGATACTATATAAAACAATTCATCAGTGTCATTAAAGTATAAATCAGCCTTAAACGCAGATTTAAACATTTTTATGTCAATACTATCCGCTATCTGGTACGATAAAACTTGTTGCAACATATTTGGTTATTTTGGGCTTACATAACTACTTTACCAAATATACGATCTCGACCCGGATCATTATAAATTATAAAACCTCTTCAAATTTCTTTGAAGAGGTTTTTAATGGTGGTGTCTTGACAGGACAATTTCCGAAACACTTAATATAATATTCATCATTAAGGTTGAGATTGATAAGCGAGTTTACAATATTGGCGCCGCCTTAGATGAGATGTCCTTGCGGGTTGGTTTCTTCGTTTCAGCAGGGTCTCCCGTAGAGGGTCCTGCATCATTCGTGACATATTATTTCGCAGGGTCTTGTGCCAGATACCCTGCGAAGACGGTGAAATAAGTTTATTGGTTGCCGCGTGCCATAGCGTCAAGTTCATCTTTTGATATTTTATCAAAATCGGGCGCTATGCTAAAAGTGCCAGCAGGAGCCTTTTGGTCAGAAACGCCAATTACAGTATAATCAGCAATTACAAGTGCCCCATCTGGTCCTTTCTGGAATGATGTATATTGTATAGGAACGCCTCCAATAGATGCATAATATTTGTCTATAACAGCAGAGGGCAATGATATGTCATTGGTTATCCAGATATCATAAGTTTTTTGAGTTTTAGTATCTGTTGCTACTACTTTTTTGCAGTTAAAACCAGATATCTGTTTCGTTTCGGTTGATGGAGCAAATGTAAATGTAGGGAAACTGCTTAAAACCTGGTTAATTTCGTCAGCTGTATAAATCGCAGCTTTTTTTATATTGTATGCAGATACGGAAGCTATTACAGCAAAAAAATTGTAGTTAGCATCTGCTAAAAGCTTAATATTTGCCGGACCGGCAGCAAATACGGTAGCGGTGGAATCACTTCTAAAATATTCCTTCATTTCAATATCCTGGCCGCGTGCGCTTGTTTTGACGGTTACCAAGCCTTCTGTATAGCTTTTTTGCGCACTGGCGCTCAAAATGGTTGCTGATAAGGCTATGCCAAGAGCAACACTCAAAAATTTGGTTTTCATTGTATTTAGTTTTTATTTTGATACAAAATAGAGATTAATTGATATAGCATACAATATTTCACCCTGGAATTTGCAGAACTGCAAACTCCTAACTGCCAACTGAAACCGGCACGTATTTATTAATTACTTTCCCGCCTTTGGAAGCTAATGAACTTTCTAATTTCAGTATTTTCCGCTCCTTAAAAATGGAAATACCGGTACCAATGGCAACAGGGTTAACGACGATATAATATTCATCAATAAGATTGAGGCTGACGAGCGCGCTTACAAAACCGGCGCCGCCATAAACAAGGATATCCTTGCCCGGTTGTTCTTTCAGTGCCTGTACAATAGTTGCCAGGTCGCCGTTTTCCACTTTGAGGTTGCGGCCGGGGAGACTTGCTTCGTTGCTGCTAAAGGCAATCTTACGATGATTAGCTATCAACTTTGCCAATGGGTTCCAGGGATTGCCGGGCTGATTATCGGCCACGTCTTCCCAGTATGTGCAGAATCCACTGGCCGCCAGTTTGCGACCCAGTAAAAGGGTATCGCAGTCGGCAGCAAGCCCGACACCGAAGTCGATAATCTGTTTTAAAACCTCCGGGTCCTGTTTGCCAGGTAAGAACACCCAGTCGTTCTCACCATTTGGCCCGGCTACAAAGCCATCAATGGTCATTTGCATCTGTAATTTTAATTTTCTCATAGCAATTGTTTTTAAAAAGTTAACAATTCTTCCAGCTGGTTAAGTCCCATGGTAAAGCCGCCTTCAAAACCCATTTCTATCATCATTTTTATGGTTGCTTCATCATCAAAGCTAATATCAACCACTACTTTGGTTTTATCGCCCACGGCTACAAATTTATTGTCCCAATGGCCCACCTGTGCACCGGGCGCTACGGTACCCTTCTCATCAGAGAATACAGTATCAGCAGCGAAACGGCTGCCATTTTCAATAGCAGTAAACCTTACATGGGTCCAACGTTTCTGGCCTTCAGGGCCTACCATAGCATACAGCCAGACACCGCCTACCATAAAATCCATCGTTTTGGTTTTGGCAACCCAGGGTTTCGGCCCCCACCATTTTTCAAGCAGGTCAGGCTCTGTCCAGGTTTTCCATACTTTTTCAACCGGCGCGTTAAACTCGCGTATTACATGAATTTTTTTAGCGGTAAGGTCTTTTTCGAACACAAAATTGTTTGTCATGATTTTTTAGTTTTATAAGTAATTTACTAAGTGAAGTTTGTCACAGGGAAGAAACCGCTTAAACAGTATAAAGCAGAAATTGGATCTATTCCGAAGCCAGTAATTCATCCAGGTTTTCAAGACTCATTATAGTGCCTTCTTTAAAGCCTCCTTCTACGAA
>JABDEQ010000062.1 GCA_013286985.1 Bacteroidota bacterium
GCCAGGGCATACGCCTGCGCTTTTTGATCGCGCGAGTCATATACCCGCAATTTAAAGTTATAGCCCGATGCTGTTAAAGAATCAAGCGCCATTTTAAAGCCTTTGTAGTAACCAAGGGCTATATCTGCTTCCCGCAAGGATACAGGGGTATAGCTTGCACCGGGTGCCAAATGATCTAACCCAAACGGCAATACCAAAGCTATGGTTGGCACCTTTGGCGCAACCGGTTTTACTACAGGCTGCGTAGCCTGGTTATTGGCTGCGGATTTTGGCGCCGATTTAACAGGTTGCGTTGAAACCGGCTGCAGTTTTGGTGAACATGCAGCCACTGTTAATGCCAATATTATGAAAAGGAACCGTCTATTCCCACTCAATGGTTGCAGGCGGTTTTGAGCTGATATCATATACTACCCGGTTAATTCCTTTTACGTTGTTAATGATTTCGTTACTGATTTTTGCCAGCAGGTCATAAGGCAGATGACACCAGTCGGCGGTCATCCCATCTAATGATTCTACGGCACGCAGGCAAATTACGTTTTCATAGGTTCTTTCATCACCCATAACACCTACCGACTGTACCGGTAAAAATATGGATCCCGCCTGCCACACTTTATCATAAACATTGGCCGACCGCAAATTGTTGATGTAAATTGCATCAGCCTCTTGTAATATATGAACTTTTTCCGGAGTTACCTCACCTAAAATTCTGATTGCCAAACCCGGCCCCGGGAATGGATGACGGCCCAATATATTAGGATCAATGCCCAATGCCTTACCTACGCGCCTAACCTCATCTTTAAACAAAGTATTAAGCGGTTCAACAACTTTAAGCTTCATAAAATCAGGCAAACCACCTACGTTGTGGTGCGATTTTATAGTAGCCGATGGGCCCTTTACCGATACTGATTCAATAACATCGGGATAGATGGTGCCTTGACCAAGCCATTTAACATCCTGTACTTCGTGAGCGGCATCGTCAAATACTTCAATAAACACGCGGCCAATAGCTTTACGTTTTTTCTCGGGATCGGTTAGGCCGGCAAGTGCATCGTAAAAACGTTGTTTGGCATCAATGCCCTTTATATTCAGGCCCATGTGCTGGTACGAGTCCAGTACGGATTGGTATTCGTCTTTACGCAGTAAACCGTTATCAACAAATATACAATGCAGGTTTTTGCCGATGGCATGGTGCAGCAATACCGCCGCTACCGATGAATCGACACCGCCCGAAAGACCAAGCACTACTTTATCATCGCCCAGTTTTTCTTTCAGGGCAGCAATGGTGGTTTCAATAAATGAATCGGGTGTCCAATCCTGTTTGCAACCGCAAATATCAACCAAAAAATTAAAAAGCAACTGTTTACCATCCGAGCTATGAGTAACCTCCGGGTGAAACTGGATACCATAAGTATGACTGTCCTTAACATGGTAAGCCGCAACTTTAACCGTATCGGTACTGGCAATTACTTCAAAGTTACTGCCTATGCTGGCAATGGTATCCGCATGCGACATCCATACCTGTGAACCGGGCGTTATCAGCTTAAAAAGCGGGTTATGTTCTTCAATATATTGCAGGTTAGCACGGCCATATTCGCGGGTGCTTGATGGCAATACCTCACCACCGTGAAAATGCGCCATATACTGTGCGCCATAACAAACACCCAAAATAGGCAGGGTGCCATGATACTTTTTGAAATCGAAATGAGGGGCATCGTCCTGCCTTACAGAATAAGGACTGCCCGAAAGGATAATTCCTTTTACCGTGCTGTCAACTTCCGGAAAGTGATTGAAGGGGTGGATCTCGCAGTAAATATTGAGCTCCCTGACACGGCGCGCAATTAACTGCGTAAACTGCGAACCAAAATCAAGAATGAGGATTTTTTCTTGCATGGGCAAAGATAGGATTTAGATATGAGATGTGAGATAAGAGATTTGAGATTTTTAAATTAACTCCTTAATTAAAATTTAAACAATAACTTGAAAACTAGTGTCATCTTTTGTAATATAGCGAACCAATTGTACACCTTATGCAAAAAATCACTAACTTTTTAATGTTCAACGGCAGGGCCGAGGAAGCAATGGACTTTTATATTTCCTTGTTTAACGATGCCCAAATTGTTAGTATTAAGCATTATGGCCCTAATGAAGCGGGTATTAAAGACACGGTGATGCATGCCTTGTTTACCCTTAATGGCCAGTTGTTTATGTGTATTGATAGCTCGGTACAGCATGGTTTTACGTTTACCCCGGCTATGTCGCTTTATATTAATTGCGAATCGAACGAGGAGATTGAGACGTTGTTTAATGCGCTATCGGCCAATGGAGATATATTGATGCCTTTAGATGAATATCCTTTCAGTAAAAAATACGGTTGGCTTACGGATCAGTTCGGGGTTTCGTGGCAATTAAATTATAACAGGTAATTGGTTCAGGTTATAAAGGATGGATTTGCTTTATTTGTATTATGTCAATAACCACGAGGCTTGCCACGGCCGCAGATATTCCCCAACTGAATATAATGATAGCCCGTTCTGTTCGCGGGTTAAGTACCGATTATTATACACCGGGTCAGATAGAAAGTGCCATTAAATACATTTTTGGGGTAGATACGCAATTAGTGATTGATGGTACCTATTACATTGCCGAAAAAGACGGCATGCTTGCCGGCTGCGGCGGATGGAGCAAGCGCAATACGCTGTATGGCGGTGATCAGCACAAGGAGGTGGAAGATCCCTTGCTTGACCCGGCAAAGGATGCGGCCCGCATAAGGGCATTCTTTGTGCACCCTGATTATGCCAGGCAAGGTGTTGGTACACATATTATTAATGTTTGCGAGACTACAGCCCAGCAAAATGGATTTACCAGTTTTGAGCTGGGCGCTACCTTACCGGGCGTGCCACTTTATAAAGCAATGGGATATAATGAACTGGAAAGAATAGATGCCCATTTACCGGATGGTGAACTTTTAGGCATCGTGAAAATGAGAAAGGTTTTAAACGGATAAGTTAAACCTTGCAACCTGCTAACCGTCAATTGCATTATAATTTTTGATTTTATGAAATACGGCGCTTTAATTATTTTATTGATGCTTACCATAAAAGTATCGGCCCAATCTCAGCAAAAAAGAGAGCATATTACGGTTGATGGAATAACCCGCGAATTTATTGTATATACGCCTGCTGTGAGTTCGCCGGATAAATTACCGGTTTTAATTTCGCTGCACGGCAGGTTAGGCACCGGCAATGGCATGATGAAGTTTGCAGATTTTAGGCCAATTGCCGATAAGGAAAAGTTTATAATAGTTTGCCCAGATGGTATTGACAGAAGCTGGAACGACGGGCGCGAAACACCTGCACATAAAAAAGGAATTAACGACATAAAGTTTATTGATCAGCTTATTACCTATATTTTAAATATCTATCATGCCAATGAACAGCGTATTTACGTAACTGGCATGTCAAACGGAGGGTTTATGACATCAAGGCTTGCGTGCGAACTGAGTAACCGGATAGCAGCAATTGCTGTAGTAGGTGCCTCAATGGATAAAGGAATGGAATATCACCCGGTTAAACCTATGCCCGCAATGTATATACAAGGAACAAAAGATCCTTTAGTGCCTTATAACGGCGGTACAATGAAAGGTGCAGGCGGCGAAATCTACAGCCACACAGATATGCTTAAGCTGTGGGCAGAAACGGCTCATTGCCAGGACAACCTCGACTTAACTAACTTACCGGATAGCGTGAATGATGGCACCAGTATTAAAAAGGAACGGTACAGCAATCCGGCTACAGGCATCAAGATTGTTGGCTATTCGGTAATTAACGGCGGCCATACCTGGCCCGGAGGAACACAGTACCTGCCAAAATTTATAGTAGGTACTGTGTCGCATAATATCAACGCCTGTGAAGCGATATGGGCATTTTTTAAGAATTGTAAGCTGAGGGAATAAGTTTAGATATGCTCTAATTCTCACCTTTAGAGTCAGTAAGTTTTATACTATGCTGATACGTGGTTAATCTTAGTTCATCTATTGTTTTAAATTGCTTGTCAGACGAAATGATCGGCATATTAAATACTATTGATGTAGCAGCAATAACTGCATCGGCTAATTTCAAAGGATATTTTTTTCTTAGCTCAACGTACTTTTCTTTTATGGGCTTAATCATCGGAATTATTGTGCAATCACTCAAAAGTTCTGCGATTTGCTTTTCTTCTTTTATTGTAATGTTCTTAAAGCCTATTAGCTCAAGTTCTGTAATAAACGAGATGTAAATATCCTTGCCTTGTAAAAACTCTTCTAACGTATCACTCCCGGTTAGGAGATATAAAATTATGTTAGTATCAATTAGGATCGCTTTCCCACTCATTTCTAAGGTTCTTTTGGATAGTTAGGGGATCTTCTTTCAGAGTCATAATACCATTGTATTTTTTTGCATTGAATCCGCCTGTAGCTTTCTCCTTATAAAGAGCTTTCTCAATCGCTTCTATATCCTTTTTGGTAGCCCCCTTTTTTAATACTAATACCATGATGCTTTTTTTACTAAAACAAATTTAATTAAAATATCACTTAATATATTATTAATTCCACTGGATGTACCAAGATGTTTAATAGAGTATAGATATGTTAAACGGGGAGTTTATGATTGACAACTATCCAGTAATCAAAATAGCTAGCCCGGAGGAACACAGTACCTGCCAAAATTTATAGTAGGTACTGTGTCGCATAATATCAACGCCAGTGAAGTAATATGGGCATTTTTTAAGAATTGTAAGCTGAATTGATTAAACTAGAAGTTTAAACCAACATTGATGCTTGAACGGGCATTTTCTAACGATGAACCATAATACCCTGGTTCAACATTAGCAAGGCCGGCTTGCCCATCAAACTCAACAAAGAATTTAGCATTACGTGAAACCGGAAATTTAAAGCCGATACCAACATCCAGACCGCCATCAACCTTATTAAAAGCCGACGTCAGATTGTCCCCAATCAAATTGTCTGATGAATTTAAAAGAAACCCGATGTAAGGGCCAAAATTCAAATATACATTGTTGGTTCTTCCAAAATGCCAGCCAGCCATTACGGGCACGGTGATATAATTTAACCTGTAATTGATGCCATAAATAGTATTTCCTGAGTTATCGGTTATATAGCCATCGCCCCAGCCTTTTTGGTCATAACTTACTTTTAATTTAAGGCTCCAGTTTCTTGTGAAATAATAGTCTGCCGAAACTCCTGCGTTAAACCCGTTTACCCACGAGCTGTTTGCGCCTGAATAGGAATCAATAACATAAGCTTCATTGTAACCTACGTTAACGCCAAATTCAACATTGCTTTTTGTTTGTGCGGATGCTATTGTGCAAGCACCCAGTGCAATAAGTAGTGTAGTAAATATTTTTTTCATCGATGTAGTTTTAAGGGGTAAAAGTAATAACTTATGGGCAATTAAGGAGTAGCTTAAAGTAAAATTTCGGCACGGCTTACATAAATCTTAGCAAGTTCCGGGTTTTGTAGCCCACATTACAGCGGTACATTTGTTGAGTAATAATTAACGTTATGGACACACAGGAAGCACTAAATTATCAACGAATAGCAGACGCTATCAACTATATCAAGCTTAACTTTAAGGAGCAACCCAACCTTGATGAAGTAGCCGAAAAGGTACATTTAAGTCCTTTTCATTTTCAGCGCATATTTACCGAATGGGCTGGCATCAGTCCTAAAAAGTTTTTGCAGTATTTAAGTCTTGATTATGCCAAAGGTATTTTAAAAGATAAAAAAGCCACGCTGTTTGATACCGCCTTTGAAACAGGGTTATCAGGAACCGGCCGTTTGCATGATTTGTTTATGAATATTGAAGGGATGACGCCTGCCGAATACAAAAACGGAGGGCAGTCCCTATCCATCAACTACAGTTTTGCCGAAAGCCCTTTTGGTAATATCATAGTGGCCTCAACAACCAAAGGCATTTGCTACATGGCTTTTGCAGATGATAGTGAGCAGGCATTTAAACAACTGAAATTACAGTTCCCGAATGCGAAGTTTACCCAAATGGTTGATGTGCAACAACAAAATGCCTTGTTTATTTTTAAAAAGGATTGGACCGAGCTATCGGCTATTAAACTGCATCTGAAGGGAACAAGCTTTCAACTCAAAGTATGGGAGGCATTGCTGAATATTCCGGTTGGTGGGCTAACAACTTATGCTTCGGTTGCATCAGCAATTCACAATCCTAAAGCCAGCAGGGCAGTGGGCAGCGCTGTTGCTGATAATCCGGTTGCCTTTTTAATACCTTGTCACCGGGTAATAAAATCAACAGGCGAAATTGGCCAATATCATTGGGGCAGTACCCGTAAGTCGGCAATTATTGGATGGGAAGCCGCTAAAGTTAATTTGCTTGATTAGAGGTATGGGCACAATGGGAATTAAAGAGAGAATTGATTCACTTAATTGGGAAGTTATTGCCAGTGATATGAATGACGGGGGATATGCACATATCAGCAATATTTTAACCGGAAGCGAATGTGATGAACTGATTTCACAGTATAACGATGTCGGCTTATATCGCAAAATTATCAATATGGAACGCTACCGTTTTGGTTTGGGCGAATATAAATATTACCAATATCCGCTCCCAGTATTAATACAGGAATTACGGCAAAATGTGTACCCGGGACTGGCAGCCATAGCCAACAACTGGATGCGGGTGCTAAATATCGATAAAACATTTCCTGATAATTTAACCCAATTACTGGAGCTTTGCCACAGTCAGGGTCAGAATAGACCCACGCCATTGATTTTGAAATATGGGAAAGGCGGTTACAATACGCTTCACCAGGATCTTTATGGCGATGTTTATTTCCCCATGCAGCTGGTACTGTTTTTGGATGAACCCGGCATAGATTATAAAGGCGGTGAATTTGTATTAATTGAACAAAGGCCAAGGGCACAATCAAAGGCTATGGTGTTAAATCCTAAAAAAGGAGACTTGTTGCTTTTTACTACTAATTACCGCCCTGTAAAAGGCAGTAAAGGCTATTACCGGGTAAATATGAAGCATGGTGTAAGCGAATTAACTGAAGGCAAAAGACACACACTGGGTATAATTTTTCATGACGCTACCTGATATTTTATAATACACAAGGCGATTTGACCGTTTAAAGCCGCAGATAATTTTATATTTGGATTATGCTAAAAAAGGGCTTTTTGCTATTGTTGTTTTTTGTGATAAGCAGGACTATTTATGCTCAGTCGGCTGATGTGGTGTATAATCAGTATCTTGATTTTAACCTGGCAAGATTTGACGGCGATCAGGACAAGACTGTGGAACTGGGCGAGCGTATTTTGCCAAATGCCGATAAGCTACCGGAAAAGGCCAGGGTAAATTTTTTCTTTGGTATTGGAAAAATGTATGAAGACGATGATCAGTACGATAAAGCTATAACTTACTACGAAAAAGTGGCGGCCGTGGTACCCGATTATTATGTTGCACACCGGGCATTGGGTTATCTATATCTCAATAAGGCTAAGCAGATAGAAAAGCAATTGAGTTCATCGGCGGGTAATAGCGCTATGGAGGCTCAGCTAAAATCAGCTTACGCAGCCGATGTAAAAATGGCCCTGCCACATCTTGAAAAGGCCCAGGCTTGCGACCCAAGCAGCGATACATTGGAGATTATAAAGAACCTTTATCAAAACATTAATGACTCGGCCGACCTGATCGCCTTAACTGACAGGCTAAAAACATTAAGCAAGAATTGTATTGATATTTTGACCGATCAATAGATAAATTTTCCTTTATTTTGGCGTCTGATGAAAGTAAGCAAGTTTGTAACCAAAATTTTTGTCCGTATTTTCTTTATACTGGTTTTTGTTGCCATGATTCCTTTTTTACAAGGCGATCAAACCAAATATCAGCACATCTATTTTATTTTTAATCATAAATGGGAAATGATATTCCCCATTATTTTAATACTGGGCTTTATCGGTCTGTTAATTACCTGTGCTATAAAGAAATATGAAGAGCCCGATTTAAACTGGCTGCTGGTATTAAATACGGTAATATTAATAGCCTATGGGATTGCTATTTTTATCCGTATCTCTCATATGGTATAAATATCAGCTCTTATCAGCAGTTGCAGGTTTCATCTTTTTCATAGTTGATTTTTTTTGAGGCTGGCCGCTTCCAAATAAAAATCCCCAAGGTTTAAGTGTATCAACCCGGTCAAAAATAATCTTCAGGATAGCCAGTATCGGGATAGATAGAAACATACCCGAAAGCCCCCAGATCATCTCGCCTAAAATAATACCCAAAAAAGTTACCAGTGCATTCAGTTTTACTTTTGAACCAACAATGGTAGGCAATAAAACATTGGAGTCTACAGCATGTATGAGCAGTACACTTGCGGCTACCTTAATGGCATCGCCGATGCTTCCCGTAGCAAAAGTTATCAGCGTACTTAATAATAAAGCAGTAAAAATGCCAATGTAAGGTATCAGATTAAATAAAGCTACTATAATGCCCAATAGTACCGCATATTTTGCTCCTATCAACCAAAATGCGGTGCAGGCTAAACAGGCAACAACAAACATTTCCAATAGCAGGCCCAATATGTATTGCCGTAAAATGTTTTGTATGTTTTCAACTACATCGTGCACAATGGCAGAATACTCATCACTAAAAACCCATACAATAAAACGGAAAAGTAAGCTGCGGTAAAGCAGTATAAAAAAAGTAAATATTAAAATGAATACATAAAACAGCATTAATGACGATATAGCGCCAAAGGTTTGGCCTAAAACATCGCCACCCGAAGCCATAATTTTCGTGGTAGTTTCATGAACGTAGGTAAGCTGTTTGGTAGTATTGATATGAAACACATGCTGAATGTATTGCGAAAGATCATCCAGTGATTGACTAACCTGGGTTTTCAGCATTGGCCAATCGCTGCCCAGGCTTGATATTTGCGAACCCACAAGGTAAAGAACTCCCCCGATAAATGATAACAGCAAAATAATAGATAACAGCGAGGCAATGCTGCGAGGCAGGCGTATTTTTTTTTCAAGAAAACTGGCAACAGGCAATAACAGAATAGCAAATAAGAAACCAAAAATTAGGGGATCAAGCATGTCTTTACCTAAAATTACAAGGTAACCAAGGGCTATAAGACCGATGAGCACCAGCGATAATTTTTCGTAAAATGGATGTGTATTTGGTTTTACTGTCATAAAAGTAGTATTATGGAACCGGCCTTCGAATGGTCGTTTTGTTTATTGCTTTGAAGATACTAATAATTATTGTTTCATGATATTTCTTTTGAAAGCACCATACAATTGAAATTGAATGATGGAATTGGGATCCTAAAAAGATAACCGACAACATCCAATTGATTTAATTTGGCAGATGTTTTGTATGCGTTAATATTATCTACTTAAAGAAAAATAATATTATGGCAAAGTATTCAGAAAAAGCGCAGGAAAAAGTGCATGAAACTATGCGCGAGATGCAGGAAGGCGAATTACGAAGCGGCAGCGGTAAAAAAGTTACCAGCAGAAAACAAGCTATAGCAATAGGTTTGTCTGAAGCCCGTAAAGAAGGCGCAAAAGTACCCGATAAAAAGTAAAGGCAACTTGAATTTACAGAGACGCGATCCTTTCGTGTCTCTGTAATATTATTTTTTCACAGTAAAAGCATCCATAATATCCATCAGCGTTACGGCCTCATCAATGGAGCAGGGATTTGGCCCTTCATCATTAAAATAAGCTACAATTTTCTCAATCATGGGTTGCTGAATATGCGCAGGATGGGTAAAGGTTAATATTTGTTCATCATCATCTGTTTTCCAGCTGACGTAATTACCAAAAAACGGAAATGTGATACTACCCAAGGTGCCTATTATTTCGCAGGTATCGGTAGTTTGATTGTCTGCTACGTTAAAACACCATGACCCATTTACCACTATTTGATTTTTGAATAATATCTGGCCGCACACGTGATCGTCAGCAGGGGTGGCGTTTGATTGATTTATAGAAAAGCCCTGATAGTATTGCGGTTCACCAAAAAAATAGAGCATCAGATCCAGCTGATGTGGAGCCAGATCATGAAAGTAGCCGCCGCCCGAAAGCTCTGGCTGTACGCGCCAATTATCAGCAACGTTGGCAACAAGCGCGGGCTTGCGGCTTTGCCACATCCTGATTTGTACGGTACGCACATCGCCTATCAGCTTATTTTCCAGCAATTGTTTTACTTTTAAAAACATAGGCACAGCGCGTCGGTAGTGCGCTACGGTAAGCTTTTGATTTGGGTTTTGCCTCACCTTTTCGGCAATCTGCCTGGCTTCGGCCGCGTTTCGGGATACAGGCTTTTCTACATAAACATTAAAACCTTTATCAAGTGCTTCGATAGCATAATCCATGTGCGATGCAGGAGGAGTAGCGATATAGATAGCATTAACGTTTTTATTATCCATCAATTCTGCGGCGCTGCTATACCAGTTGGCAACATGGTGCCGGTGTGCATAATCAGCAGCCTTTTCTGCATCGCGACGCATCACGGCAACCAGGCTGCTGCCCGCTATTTTGCTAAACGCTGGTCCGCTTTTTTTTTCGGTTACATCGCCACAACCGATAATACCCCAATTAATATTGCTCATTATAAATTTTATAATATCGATTCGATTTGTGCTAATTCTTCTTTAGAGAATTCAATATTGTCCAAACATTTCAGTGAATCGGTCAATTGCGCTGGTCTGCTGGCGCCTATTAGTACAGATGTAACCCGGTGATCTTTTAACAACCAGGCCAATGCCATTTGAGCCAAAGTTTGGCCGCGTTTAAGGGCAATATTATTTAAACTATTTATCTGGCTTATTCTTTCTGCCGTCACCTGATCTTTTTTAAGAAACCCGGTTGATTTTGCTGCCCGTGAATCCTCCGGTATACCGTGCAGATATTTGTCGGTTAGTAAGCCTTGAGCTAATGGCGAAAAGGGAATACAGCCTACACCATTTTCTTCTAATACATCCAACAACCCACCTTCAACCCAACGCTCAAACATGGAGTATTTAGGCTGGTGAATTAAACAAGGTGTACCCAATCTTTTTAAAATGGCAATCGCTTCTTTAGCTTTTTCAGCCGGATAGTTAGAAATACCGGCGTACAATGCTTTTCCCTGCCGAACAATCAGATCCAGCGCGTTCATGGTTTCTTCCAATGGCGTATCAAGATCGGGACGATGATGATAAAATATATCAACATAATCCAGCTTCATTCTTTTCAGGCTTTGGTCGAGGCTTGATACCAGATATTTTTTTGAACCCCAATCGCCATAAGGGCCATCCCACATGGTGTAACCTGCCTTGGTGCTGATAATTAGCTCATCGCGATAGCCAATAAAATCCTGCTCCATGATCCGTCCAAAATTTTCTTCGGCTGAACCCGGAGGCGGACCGTAGTTGTTGGCGAGGTCGAAATGGGTAATACCGCTATCAAATGCAGTGTGCAGTATACTCCGGTAGTTTTCAGCAACATCAACACCGCCAAAGTTGTGCCACAGGCCCAAAGAAACTGCCGGTAACTTAATGCCGCTTTTACCGCAGCGGCGGTATTGCATATTTTTGTATCTTTCTGAAGAGGGAAGGTATGTCATTTTAATGGTAGTAGAAATGATTTTAAGACGAGTAAAAATAACTCTTTTTAATTACCGCGGGGATGTATTTCAATATTGAAGTATGATTTTTACACACAACATTTACTCTTTAAACACATCGTTTGGAATAGTGTAACATTTTAAACACCCCCGTATCTAACGCAGCATAAAACAGGAAACAGCTAAATCATAAATACCCTTTTAATGGAGTTTGAAGAAATTTATTTAAAATATTCTCCCCAGATATTCAGGGTATGCATGGGCTATATTAATGATCACGAGGCAGCAAAGGATCTTACTCAGGAAACGTTTATCTCTGTTTGGAAAAACCTCGATTCATTTAAAAATCAATCTAAAATAAGCACCTGGATCTTCAGGATTGCTACTAATAATTGCCTGAGGGCGATTGAGAAGTCGAAACGGGTTAGTACTGAAGAGCTTCCGCTAAACCTGGCCGATAAGCTGGAAGAAAATAATGATGAAAAGCTGGCCTTTTTATACAACTGTATTGCCGAATTGGAGGAAACCGAAAGGATTATTATTTCATTGGTACTGGAAGATCTATCGCGCGATGAAATTGCATCAATTGTAGGTTTAAGCAGCGTGAATACACGAGTGAAAATTCATAGGATAAAAGAAAAACTGGCACAAAAATTTAAACAGCATGGACAATTTGAATAACCTAAAACAAATATGGCTGAGTGCTGATACAACCGGTTTACCCAACTCAGCTGAAATTGTCCGGATGGCAAAAAGATTCCGTAATGAAAAGCTGAGGAAAAAGATTTTGTTAATTGTGGCTGCCGTGTTGCTGACAGTCATAATGGTGGGTGTTATGTTTTTATATCAGTCGGAAATGATTACTACAAGAATAGGGGAGGTTTGCATGATAATTAGCGGGGGGATGCTGGTTTATACCAATGTGAGTTCTATCGGTAGGTTTTACCGCTACAAAGATTATAGCAATAGAGAGTTTCTGGCATTTTTGGAACAGACACGCGCCAATCAAATTTATTACCATCAAAATACACAGGTTGCAGGACTCATTTTTTCTTCGGCAGGATTAGTACTCTATCTTTTTGAGACCGCTTGTATCGATTTAAAAGCTGGCCTTATTTTGTATGCTATTACAGGGGCATTAATGATGGTAGTTTGGTTGATAATAAGGCCGCGCGCGTTTAAAAAACACAGAGAAAAGCTGGAAAAAACGATAAATCAATTGCATAAAATATCTGATCAACTTTAAAATAAACCGTTATGAAATTAATGAACCCATCAAAAACAGCCCGGCAACTTTTAGCTATAGGTCTTTTATCTACGGCATTGCCGGGTATCATCAACGATTTTGTTCATATTCCCGATTTTTTTCGCGGAGCGATGATGGGCTTAGGACTTGGGGGAGAAATAGTAGGCATTATTTTATTACGGAAGAACAATAGCCCCGTTTGCAATAATAAAAGTACAGATACTGTTTCTCTGAACGATTAAACAGCTTCGGCTACCACGAAAGTGCTTCCGCCAACAAATACCAAATCATTTTCGCCAGCCGTTCCCTGTGCCGCTGTTACAGCATCTTTTACCGAAGGATAGCTTTGCCCATGCAGGTTAATGTTTGCGGCCTGTTGTTTTAAGCTTTCGCTATCTAAACCGCGTGGTATATCAGGCTTGCAGAAATAATAGGATGCATCTTGCGGAAGCATAGCCAATATTTTACTGATGTCTTTATCGTTAACCACCCCTAAAACAAAGTGAAGATGATCATATTTTACCGATGCTATATTTTGCAGCACTTCTTTAATACCATCCGGATTGTGGCCCGTATCACAAATGGTTAAGGGATGTTTGCTTAAAACTTCCCATCGTCCGTGCAGGCCGGTAAGCGTTTTTACCTGGCTCAATGCGGTTTTTAAATGATCTTCTGTTATTTGGAAACCTTGTAACCGCAATTCATCAACAGCGGCCAAAACTGTTTTTATATTTTTAAGCTGATAAGTTCCGGTTAGGTCAAGTCCTAAGTCTATAGTCTTAAGTCCTTCAGTTGTGGATTGAGTAACTGTAATAGTTAACAGCTCATTCGGTATACGATTTCCAGACTCCGGACTCCGGACTTCAGACTTCATATCTGATGCAAAAGAAATCCGACTATTTTCTCTTTTTGCTTTCTCTATAAAAATGTCTGCAACCTCGGGCTGATTTTGTCCTACAATAACGGGTATGCCTGGTTTAATGATCCCGGCTTTTTCGGTTGCGATTAATTGCAATGTGTTACCCAGCAAATTCATATGATCCCAGCCAATATTGGTAATTACAGATAAAAGCGGTGTGATAACGTTGGTCGAATCCAGTCGGCCGCCTAAGCCGACCTCAACAATGGCGATATCAACTTTTTCCTTTGCGAAAATATCAAATGCCAGGGCAACCGTCATTTCAAAAAAGGATGGCTGTATATTATCAAAATCAGGCTGATAAGCAGCTACAAAATCAACAACAACTTGCTCACTTATCATGGTACCATTAATGCGGATACGTTCCCTGAAATCCTTTAAATGGGGCGAAGTATATAATCCTGTTTTGTAGCCTGCCGTTTGCAATATGGCCGCCAGCATATGTGAAGTGGAGCCTTTGCCGTTGGTGCCTCCAATATGTACGCTTTTAAATTTATGTTGCGGATTGCCTAATCGTTCGCATAAAGCTATGGTATTGGTAAGATCGGCTTTATAGGCTGATGCGCCATCGCGGGTAAATAGCGGCAGCTGACTGAATAGATATTGAACGGTTTCCTGATAGTTCATTTGAAGAATTTCGGAATTCGGATTTTCGATTTCGAATTTGGTTACTATAAAAATTGCCGGTTTGCGGGATTTCTGACTATACTAATCTACCTTAAATCTGAAAACGTATTCGCCTTTTTGGTTACCTGTTGCCGGAGTTGAGGATACAAATTTGGTGTTTTTTATGGCTTCTTTACAACTGGAAATAAGGCTCTCATCTGCTATTGATCCCCTAGTTGATATTGATGCGGGAATCACATTACCATTTTGATCTACAGTAAAATAAACATAGACCGTTCCCGGTACTCGGTGTATATTTTGAGGATCGGGCGCGCTCACAAATTTCCAGTTGGGCATATTGAGGCCGTTACCTGATCCACCCGGGCCATAATTGTTGCTTAAGGTCGATCCGTTGGGGCTTCCCTGGTTACCGGGTGTGCCTGTTGTGCCATCGCCTGCACCCGTTCCTTTGCTTGATGGGCCTTTATATAGTGCGTTGGCATTTACCACTTCTTTTTTTACCGGTTTGGGTTGCGGAGTAGCAACGGTAGTACTTGTTTTTTTAGAGTTGGCTGCTACCTCGGGTGCGTCTTCCGCATTTTGGGTGACCACTTTTTGAGCGCTATTATCAACCTGTGTTTTTTCTTCGGTTGGCTTGGTTTCGGTTACCTTATCGGGCGGGGTTTGGTTGGCTTTTTCTGCAACT
>JABDEQ010000063.1 GCA_013286985.1 Bacteroidota bacterium
ATATACATTTACAGTAATTTGTCAAAAAATATTATTTGGTTTGGCCACTTAATTCCGTAACAATACTGTGGTATTTAAATCTCAGTTTCAGCTTCGGGATAATATTGATAATAGGTTGATATGGTATCATAAATGTCATCGTCATTACCTTTTATCCACCGGAGGGATATGGTTACAAAATCACCATAGTCCGAAACAAATTTAAGGCCTATCCTTACCGACGATGAACTGCGGCCGCGCACCAGGCTTATCTCATCAATATCAACCCAGTTAATACTAACGTTGCGGATGTAATCGCTAATACCCTCGTTATCCAGTTGCAGCGCAATATCCCCCTTTAAGGCTGGCATAAGGCGTTTTACTACCACCAGCGCAAACATCAGCGAAAAAGCAAGTGCAAATAAGCTAAAAACGGCCCAGCCTACCAGGCTATCGGCAGTTAAAACATTAATAAACAACAATGCAATAAACAGGATCATCATAACCAGCGAAGCGATACTGAATTTAAGGCTATAGGGGTACTGGGCGGTTTCCATTGTAGTAAAAGTAGTATTTTTTTTTAAAAATGCAACAGCGTTTTTAGTCGGTTAAAGCTATAAACGATAGGATAGGTTAAAATGTTGCATAAGTGTAAGTCGTTGAAAGTCAGATGTCAGATATCTGATCTTTACGTTAATTTAACTATAAATATAACTACCAGACAGGTAGATATTGCCCAGATTTGCAACCAATGGCGTTTGTGGTAAATTTAATATTACGCGCAGGTGTAACCTTGCAAATATTTGTAACGTATAATTAACCCCCAACAGGCAAAGAGGTTTAAGTGCCTGTAAAAAAAGGGTGTGCGTGTTTTACTTAATAAATTTATTCACTATGTTAATTGTTACTTCTCTTTTAATCTTTTTTTCATTTATAGCGGCTTGCTGGGCGGTATACTGGGTTGTACTGCTATTAAACAAGCAATAGTAATTACGGCTTTTAACAGCCATAACCAATTACTTAACCACCATAAATATTGAATGCGCTCCTGGCCATATGCCCGGAGCTTTTGTTTTTTAGGGGGATTTCAGTTGGTAGTTGGCAGTTGGCAGTTTTCCCTCTTTATGACTTGTCATAGAGAGGTGCGCAAAGTGGCAGTTTGCAAATCTCGGTTTGCAGTTTTCCCCTCTTTATGATTTGCTATATAAAAGGGAATAGACAAGAAAACTGCCAACTGTAAGCTGAGAATTGAAAACTCCCATCAGGGCGAGTCACTTCGCCAGTGCATTAATGATTATGCTTTTTATGAATATCCTTTACCAGGCACAGCTTTTTGATATCGGCAATTTTTACAATAAAAGGCGCGTATTTAGGCTGGCCGTTAATTACCTCGGTAATATTGTCTGAATGGGCAATCACCTCATCGGAGTTATTGCTGGCCAGCAGTCGTTTATACATGCGGTATTCGCCCCATTCAATATAGTACACCTCGCCGGGCAATATTTTTTTATCGTGGATGATTTTTAGCGCCACCCAACAGCCATTCTCCAGGTAGGGGTACATGGAGTGACCCCAAACAGGCAGGGCAAAATCGCAATCCTCAATTCCCGGAAAATTCATGCGCCCTACCGGCTGCGTATCATTAATATCGCTGTAAACCTCAACACCCGAAGCCGTCGCTGTAATTTCGTACATCGGGATACCATCATTAAGTTTACGCGTCAGGGCTGCGTCAGAATTTGCTGTATTTTTGACCGATACTAAATAATTTACATATTTTTCTTTAAATATCTTTAATTTTTCCGGATCTATATTTTGCCTGCTCTTTATAATTTCTGTAATTGAGCTGGCGTTGTTAAAGCCAAGTGCTTCGGCAAGCTGCGCATTACCGCTAAAAGCCTTACCCCGAAGTTGGCTATATAAAATAATGAACTCAAGTGTTTCGGGCCTGATCAATTTTACTTTTTTGGACTTTAATGACTCTTCCATAATTGTTGATAACTATTTTCTGTATTTTCTTTACAATAATAAAGAAATATATTTACTTTTGTATTGTTATATCGTACTAAAGTAACATATATTTACTTTTTTAACAACATGAACCTTAAAGAATATCCAGAAAATATATTTATTAGCAGGGCACCGGGTTAGCGGTTAGCAGTTTTTAGTTAGCAGTAGGCAGTTTTTCTTTTGAAGTCCGTTCTTGTCAACTATTAATTGCCAACTGCTAACTAAAAACCGAAAACCGTCCACTGAAAACCGCCCACTGAATATCGAACTAAAATACCTAAACCAAATGCACATCGCTTACTCCGCACTTAGCAACAACCACCAAAAGCAAAACCAGTTGCCTCAACCCGAAAACGAACTCGTGCTGCGCTATCAGGCCTACCAAACGGCATGTAGCAAATACAGTCGCGAAATTGCGGCTATCCAAAAACACATGCCAGGCTGGATGCCTAAGTTCAGGTAGCTCCGCCGGTTCACCCTTTATGTGTGTTTAATGCTGCTGTACCGCCATTTGTGGCGCTATAGTTGGCATCGCTATGAATTGGTGAACCCATCGCACTCACACATTATTTAACAACTGCACTAATAAACAAAACATGATAAAACTTACTAAAAAACTAAAAGACGAATTGTGGTGGCTTGTAATATCCGTTGATTATGATTACAGCCGCATTGTCATTGCCGATTATGACCTGAACGACCAGCACCTGATACTTTGGCTGGAAGACAAACACGATTTTAAAAACACACTGGATGAATGCCTGCAATTGGATATACCTGTTAAACAATTTGCCAAACTGATAAAAGACGAAGGCTTTAACAGCTACGAGGGCAGCAAAATGCACGCTACCAAAAACTATGTTTACAAAGCGCGCATTGAAATTAACAAACCTATTGCCTGGTACCTAAATGATGCCACCCTAACCGAGCAGCAATGGGCGCGTGAAGCTGTAGTAAAAAAACTGTTCACCCATCTGGTTGAAAACGAAGCCAGGGGGATTGATGAACTGGATATGTTTTAATCTGTCTGTAGAGCAGAGAAGGATCTTTTTCAGGAGAAAAATCGTCGATATAAAAGTCGCAGAAGATGTTTCAATGGACAGGTATTGTTACATCAACGCCGGCAGGCCCAGTTGTTTCCTTAGCCTTAAATAATCGGTGCGGGTTAGTTGAACCAGCAGGGGATGATCTTCGGCGTTTATCCAGTGTAGTATGCGCAGTAAATTGGGTTCGGCCATTGCGGTACAGCCATCGGTGCCTTCGGTACTGTTGCCCCAAATATGCATAAATATGCAAGAGCCATCGCCGGGTACCACGTTGCCGCTATTGTGGTTAATAAACAGTCCCCATTTATAATAGGCCTTCTTTAAATGCATCTCTTCGTGACTATTGTAGGGGCTTTTTGCTGTATCGCGCTGCACCAGCGTATTGTAATAGGCCGAATGCATATCATCCACGCAAATTATAGTATCGCTGGCCTTAACATATCGGTTTTTTATCCATGTGGCATTTTTAGCATCGGCATAACCAAATGCGGTGCCTATAGTAAATATTCCGGCCGGCGATTTTTCATCTCCTTCTTTTTTTACCGGCGCATTGGCAAGTTGCAGTTTAAATAAGCCATCGCCCACACCTAATCCTTTACTGCCTATTACCACCATATTACTAAATTGTAGCACCCATTTGCCCTCCTGCTTTTGGTAACAATATAGCTTGCCTTGCAGGGTGTCCCAATTATCAGTAATTACCACCATCAACTGTTTGGCCGGTAAAGGATTGGTTGCTGCTGTTGTTATTTGTGCCGATGCCGGACCGCAGCATAGCAAAGCAGTGAAAAATAGAAGTAATAATAGTAAGGATAGCTTTTTCATAAAATTATGGTTCCTAAGATAAGGAATTTTCAGTTGGCAGTTTATAGTAGGCAGTAGGCAATAGGTAGTACGCGTCCCCTTTCCCTCTTTAGGCTCGCACATGAACTTGCATAGGATATGAAAACTGCAAACCGTCAACTGAAAACTCTTATCCCATTAAAATACCATCTTTTAAAACAATTTACCCGCATTACTACTTAAATTTGTATTATGAAGCCTGGAGATAAGGTAATTTGCATTAACGATAAGATTGATCCCGATAAAAGCGCCGAAATACGTCAGGATTTTGAGATATGGATAAGCCGCGATAAAGAGTACACCATCCGTGAGATATTGGACAATAATGGTATTGTTACCGGTGTGCTGCTGGAAGAGGTGCATAATTTTCCCAAGTTTTTTAAGCTGATAAACCGTTACCAGGAACCTGCTTTTGCACAATGGCGTTTCCGTAAACTAAAATATGCCGATAACCCTGCCGAGGCTGTTAGCGAAGTAGAAGAACTGGTTGAACCCGAAAAAGAACTGGTGAAAATAAACAGGTAAACATATTTTGAAAATATTGCCATTTTATCATACAATGCTTAATTTTTTTGCTTTTAGCATTCCTATCCCGCACCCGGTAAAGCAGCATTAACAGGCGTAAAAACTAAAACATTTGCCGCTTTTATTGTTTATATTATACCATAACTTTAAACAATTATTTATAAAACCATGGAAAAGAAATTTCAATTAGGCGATGTAGTAGTAATGATAGCCGACGGACCTAAAATGGCGGTTGAAGGCTACGCTCTTAATGACGATAATACCGAAAGCGACGAATACGTAAGCGTTGTTTTTTATACCGGCGATGGCTTTAAACGAGACACCTTTCACCAGGACCTGCTGCTGTTTATTGATGAGGTTGAAGGGGCGTAAAAGGTAAAAACTGTTTCAATTCCCTAATAAGTAAGGCAGCCATGCCCCTGTTGGTGTTGCCATCAACAGGTAACGTAAAGCTTTTATGGAGTATAAGCCCCACGGTTTGTTGATGACAACACCAACAAAGGCAAGCGTTGCGCTGTTATTGCTTTGAAATATCTAAACTATTTTATCATTTATCCGTATATTTGTATAAGTATTTAATAGTCAAACTCATGGAAAGAGTTAGTAAAAAAGAATCCACTTCAGTAGCAAAATCTATTAAAAACCCTATCATTAAAATGATGGAGGATAAAAAGGCTATTGTTAAAGCTATTGAAAAGGGTGAAAGTTTATCCACGTTAAAAGACATTAAAATTGTCACTCCCTTATAATTTCCAGCTAAGTACCGATGGTTCTTATCATTTCATTTCCAACCAGGGGCATAATTATTAGTTTATTTTTTTGAATCTATATTGCCCGATGCCCAAGGTAATATCCACATTGTTTACAATTTAGGATTTAGCAGAAACGGGAAACACGATAGTGCACCTTTTATAAGCAAATTTGATGGCCGCATCCGCGCAACCATTATGTTTATAGTGAATGATTTTTTTAATAAAAATGATCACAAAGTGTTGATATACTTTTGTTTTGGCGATGACGGGTATTCGAGACATAGAAGTATTATTTTTAACATATGGAGTGACGACTTACATGCTACTATTGAGAAATACGATACTATAATTAAATACAATAACGATGTAATCTTCGGATCATTGATGATAGTTAAAGACAATCCTCTCAAAAAGTTGATCCTCAAAGCGTTTAATACTTATATTCAGGATATAAAAAACGATCAGTAAAACGCTTTTCGTCATCTTGAAACGTAGCTAGGAGATCTGCTGCTACGGGTATGTTGGTTTACTATTTAATCAGCTTTTCCAGATGGTAATGTTGAAGCACCATAAAGCTTAAAAACGACATCAGATCAACCAATGCATGCGTAAGAATTAACACCTTTATGTTGCGGTACCACTGATAATGTATGGCAAAAACAACGCCGAAGCAAAAAGTAAATATGGTTTGGGTTAGGCTCATATAGCGATAATGCATTAGCGCGAAAAACAAAGCCGAAATAATTACCGGCATGTATTTGTTTTTAAACAATAGCTCGAGGCGCGGAACCAGGTAGCCCCTGAATATGAGCTCTTCGGTAAAGCCGGCAGTTATCGCACTAAAGAAAACCATGGGCAGGCTCTTACTTAGCACCGTTAGCATCTGTATAGTTACATGAGGATCGTCGTGATAGCCGAATAATTTAGGAATTACTGCCACCATACCCGCACCCATTTTTAGCAGCAATAAAGCACCAAAGGAAGCCGGATAAAACCAGAAACCGTAGGGTTTATCTTTCCATAATAAAAAATCGTTACACTCGGCCCTGTGGGCATAAACATACAGAACAAGTATCCATACCCAAAAAAACAGCCGTGAATAAAGCAAAAACGGAATGGTGATTTTGTAACCCAAAAAAAACTGATGTCCTATTAAAGGATAAAAAAGCAGTGCTATTAATAAACCGCCAATTAAAACATTTTTATTCGGTGTTACAGTTTTAACGTCCATTAAGTGATAAGTGTTGTGGTGGCATTAGCTGCGCTAATGTAACTGAAGTTGGGTATAACTTTTAATATTTTTTAAAAAGATTGGCAGCCATGCCCCTGTTGGTGTTGCCACCAACAGGTAACGTAAAGCTTTTATGGAGTATAAGCCCCACGGTTTGTTGATGACAACACCTATGGTGACAACACCGACAAGGGCAGGTTATTTTAAATTACTAATGTGCACAAAAAAAAGCTCTCGAGTTTTTACCCGGGAGCTTCTTCAATAAAAGAAAATTTATAGGATATTAATTTCGTCTGAAACCACCGTTTTTGTTGCCAGCGCCGGTAAAGCCCGGACCTTTGTCTTCTGCAACGTTAACTGTAATGCGGCGACCATAATAGCTTGCACCATTCATGCAGCGTATGGCTTCTTTGGCTTCGTCGTCATTTACCATTTCAACAAAACCAAAACCTTTACTCTCTTTTGTTTCGCGGTCTTTTATGATTCTAAGCGACTTTACAGGCCCAAAATCACCAAAAACAGCAGTCAATTCGGCCTCATCCACCTGTAGCGGAAGGCCGGCAATAAATACTTTCATCAATGTTTTTAAATTTAAGTAAAGGTACGCAAAATAAGCCAATTTTCGGCAAGCTAATGGCAAAAGGCTAAGGATGAAACACTTTTATTACGTTTAAATTACTTTAAGCAATGATGAAAGATACAGGTATTTACCTTACCATTAATGCATTAGCGTATTGACTCACCCTATCATCTCCGCCTAAAGTCGGATCGACATCCTTCTCTTCGCTGCGCGAAAAGAGGGAGTAGCGAAAAAAGAAAAAACTTTCCCCAACCCTCTTTCCGCCACAGGCGGAGAGAGGGTCGACCAGCGCAGCGTTGTCGGGGTGAGTCAACTCTACGAGCGACATTAACGCCAGTAAAAAAAACTGTAAACTGCCAACTAAAAACTGCTAACTAAAAGAATCTACCACTTATCCAACCCCAGCAATTTGCGGCCCAGCTCATTTAGTTTAGCGGTGCCATATTTAGTTTGTTCCCAACGGCGCGGATCACCGGGGAAAGCATAGCCTTCAGGTGCTTTCCTGTCGCGCCACGAGCTGATGCGCCATTGCCGGAGCTCTTCATTATCTTCCTGTGCCGGCATCATGGCTATGTATTGGGCAATACGCACCTTATCGGTAGTACGATTGGGCCGTATACCATGTGGCTGCAAACTGTTAAATATCAGCAGATCACCGGCCTCCATTTTTACTTTCTCGATATGGAAACCGGTAACATCCGGCTTAAAATGATCGCGGTCGGCGGGCTGGGTATGCTTCCAGTCGTTATAAGTGCGCATCAGTTCGGGCACACATTGAAAGCCACCCATGTTTTCGTCCGTTTGGTCAGCTAGCGCCAGCACGCCCTGTACGTTTTGCGGCTGTGTTTCAGGGTCATAATCCCAGTGTATAAAGCCCTTGTATTCAAAGCCAGGCTGTATGGGGAAGTTAAGGTTGGCCCTGTCAATGGTTACCCACAGCTTTTCGGTACCCCAAATATCTACAAAGGCATCATATACCCGCTGCACCTGACGGTTATCCCACAAATATTGGTGGTTGTATACCTCAACCATACCGGTATTGGTTAGCTCTTTCATTTGCATTTCGGCACGTGGCGCAGTATACCATGTTTCGGGTTTGTTAGAATCTTTCTCCTCAAACTGCCATAAGAAATCAGCCAAACGGTACACCTGGTCTTTGGGTACCGCATTTTTTATAACGATGTAGCCATTGTCAATCCAAAAGCCCCAATCGGCCTCGCTTAGCACACGTAGGGGTTTACCGTTACTGCGGTCATTTAGTTTAATATTGCTGGTTTTGGCGGTCGAAGGATTGCCGGGGATGTCTTTATGCGCCGCATTAGGTGCCATGCCGGTGGCGGTAGTATTTGTTTCAGTATTCATCATAATTTATCTATTGGTTATAACAAAATTACCTATCGCTAAAAATTAAAACTACCCGTTAAATGACCAATATTTGTACTCTATTGATATTTATAATGATTTTTAGTGTATATTAAGGTAAATATCAGTCATTTGTTGCTTTTGTTATTTACAAATCAATTTGTATTTTAGCGCAAACCTTATTTACAGATGAAAAAACTCTTATACGTGTTAGCCGTTATAGTATTATTGTTAATAATAACAAACCCCGGTTACAGTTCATTTACCAAATTTTTAGGTCCGCAGGAAATTAAAACAGCCAACAGAAAAGCCAATTTACTAGTGTGCAGCATTTACAGTGCAGATAAAAAAAATTACTTTGCCATATTTAATGGATTTTATGAAATAAGCAGGTACAAAGGCCGCGTTGTAGCTAAAGACAGTTTAAAAAGTTTGGATAGTTTAACCACTGAAAGTCCCCTTAAAACAGCCGATTAAATCAGTTGGCAGTTATCAGTTTTTAGTTTTTGTTTTTAATAGCTTGTTGTAGAGACACGCGTAGAGTTGCAGTTTGCAAATCTCGGCTTGCAGTTTTCCCTCTTTATGATATGCTATACGAAAGGGGATCGAAAAGAAAACTGCCAAAACTACAAGCTGAGAACTCTCGTCAGATGAGTCTACATGCCAACACCGCCCCATAACCCATCATCCTTCCCTTCCGTATAAATCATTTGTATAAACCTTAAGTGCAAATGAAAAAGCTAACTCTCATTATATTATTAACAGCGTGTACCTTTATATCCAACTCACAAACCCATATTACCCTGGCCGATCAGCAGGCCATGACCATGCTGAAAAACTTTTATACCGCCTATATGACCGAAGTTGCCACCGGCAGCGCACATAACTTTGAAAAAAAACTACAGAAAATTCAAAAAAAATATTGCACCCCAAAGCTGATGGATAAAATACCGGCGATAATTGACCGTACCAATATCGATCCGTTTTTGAAGGCGCAGGATAGTAACATTGAAAACTTAAAAAGCCTTACTTTTCAAAAAGATAACAAAGCGGCCGATTTGTTTATTGTTTCTTATACCGATATTTACAGGCACAATAAAACCACTATTAAACTAGCTGTAATAAAGCAAAACGACAGTTTTAAAATCGACGGTGTTTTTTAGGGGGATAATAATTGTTTAACCAATTATCTCTGCAATGAAAAAGCTGCAACTGGAACAAGTGCAACCCGATATGGGCAGTTCGTTTACCATACTGAACCCGCATTTAAGCACTACGTTTTTGTGGCATCTGCACCCCGAATATGAAATTGTTTATGTAGAAAGTCCCGGCGGACCGCGCCATGTGGGTGATCATATTTCGCGCTACGAAGGATCCGACCTGGTGTTTATTGGTCCAAACATACCACACCTTAATTTTGACTATGGCGTAAATGCCGATTGCCGGCAGGTGGTGGTACAAATGCGCGAAAACTTTTTAGGCGAGCCTTTTTTTAATAATCCTGAAATGGCCGCTATTAAGCAGCTTTTTAAACGAGCTAGTTACGGAATTGCTTTTTATGGCGATACCAGGCTTAAAGCCGCCGCCGCCCTTAAACACTTGCAGAGCCTTAACCAATTCGATCAGCTGTTAAGCCTGCTTAGCATATTTCAGTTGCTGGCTACCAGCAACGAGGTACAGATATTGAATAACGTACCCGCTGCCAATAAAGCTTTCGAGAAACAGCAAAAACGAATGGATTTTATTTATAAATATGTGGAGCAGCATTATCACAAAAAAACTGATGTTAACCACATAGCGCAGCAAACAAACCTTACCACTGCTGCCTTTTGCCGCTATTTTAAAAAGCAAACTAAACTCACCTTTACCGATTTTGTAAACCAGTACCGCATCGGCGAAGCCAAAAACCTGCTGCTGCAACACAAAACCATAACCGAAGCCTGCTTCGCCACGGGCTTTGAACAACTGAGCTATTTTAATAAAACATTTAAAAAATTAACTGGTGAAAATCCATCGGCCTTTAGGAAAAGAAATGCGGGGTAGGATAACAAGACGGGTTTTTTCTTCCTCTCTACACTCTGTCATCGAACGAGGGTACCGAGGAGAAATCTTTTATGACAGGCTTAGTTCGTCGTGCATAGTTCGCAGTGCATGAAGCAGAAGATTTCTCATTACATTCGAAATGACAACGGGTTTTTACTTCAGCTTCAAATCAAAGCTGCCTTCAACGCGGTAATAGGGCGAGTTGGCTTTATCGTCTTTAGCTAAAAAGGTTACAAAGGTGCCTTTGGCTAACTGGCTGCCCTGGTTGTAGGTATCAAGGGTAATGCTGCCAATATCATTATTTTGCGGGTATTTACTGAGCGATAACTGCATGGCTGGTTTCTGCGCATCGGTACTGAACAAAAACTGACCGCCGGCCACATTACTGTTAATATTACTATTGGCGTAGCCCGATGAACTGATGCCAAAGCTCATGCTATGTAACTTATTAATAGCGGTAATGCCAAAGTAATTGGTATTGGCATCAACGTGTACATTTATAAAGGCGATAGAATCATGTGCGGCGTCAAAAACATAGGTGCTATCGTTAAACTTTATCTGTAGCGTACCCGATACTGCCAGGAAATTACCGGGCGATGCCATTAGCGGACTATCGGCATTTAAAGTTGTTTTTGAGTCGGGTTGGGTCGTAGCATCGTCCTTCTGGCAAGATGATATAATTGCCATTATAAGGATTAATACAGAAAATAACAGATAAGTAAATCTCCTATTACCCATGATTAAGATTTGTTACTATAAATCTACTAAACTATAAACGAATTTAAACTATCAATGGTTGCCAATAATTATAATTTAATCAACTTTTTAACAAAATTTAACTTTCTGAGAGCGAAAAGCTTAAAGCATGTATAAGAGCTGAAAGCAAAAAGCTTAAAGCAGAAAGCAGGTATAAGAGAAGAATGAAAAATCTTTCAACCCACATTTTCTAAATTCAAGCTTTCAGCTTTCGTCTCTCTGCTTTAAGCTTTTTGCTTTTGGCTCTCTGCTTTAAGCTTTATGCTCCACTAAAATATCTCGCCGACATTAATAAAAACACCGCGCGATCCCTGCATGCCTATACCATAGTCAATAGCGATGTTTGTTTTAGATACCTTGTTTAGTTTAAGGCGTATACCGGGGCCAAAGGCCGGCTGTATACTTTGCAACGATGTGCCCGGCGCTGCCGAAAATGATTGGGCATTGGCAAACACCACACCACCCACCAGGCCATTGCGTGTAATGCCAAAACGGTATTCGGCCTCGGCATACAGCATCTGCGCGCCGCGGAACCTTCCCTGTATGTAACCGCGCCCTGTTCCGCTAAAGGTATCCCAGGTGGTTGAAGGCAGATCCAGATAGGGCGGATAGCCGCCGAGCACCAGCCAGTTGTAACTCCACAGCGCCAGCACATTGTCCGACTGATCAGACAGCTTTACATAGGTGCGTACATCCAGCACTATTGATTGCCAGTCGCGGGTGCTGCCGAAGGCATCGGTATTATCTCTAAAAGTGACGGCGGCATACCATCCCCGCGAAGCATTAATAGAATTATCCCTGCTATCAAACAAGGCATTAAGGGTAGGGCCCGACGATATGGTATGCCCCTGTGCGCCATAAGCTTTGTAAAGCGACAAATCGCCATCAATAGTTCCCTTTTCGGTAATGTTAAAGTGATCGTCGAAAATATAGCCTATCCCCACAAAAACATTGGGGCAAATACGGCGCAGCACCGTTTCTGAAAAACGGAAAAATGAGTAATCCATCGGGTCCTCATCCAAAATGCTCGAATTACTGCCAAGTCCCCAGGTACTTTCGGGGTATTTTAAAAAGCGGATATCACCCACAAAATTATAGACGTTATTTTTCGACCATATGCTTGATTGTATGGGGATGATGATCTGTTTAGTTTGTGTGTAAGCGGTATTGATAATAATGGTGGATATTTTTGCATCGGGCGATAGCCTGAAGGCGATGTTGCCTGCCAGCGTAAGCGCCAGTTTTGATTGCAAAGTATAGCCCAGCGCGGGTACTACCGATAGTACAGGCTTTGCTCCAACAGAATCGACCTTTGAGGACAGATTTTTTTTGCCGAACCGGCCGCCAATAACGTCGTACAGATCGAACTGGGCAACAGTATCAGCCTTCCGGGTAATTTTAACGGGGACAATGGTATCACCTTTTGGATGCTTAACCAGGGGTATAAATTTGTTATCGTCCTGTGCATGCAGCAAAACCGGTATCAATAAAATACATGCAAGTATTATACCTACCCGCAAAAAACGGTTTATAACCAACTGACGACTTTTCAATCTGCAATAATGAGGAATAAATCTGAGTTTTATCTGGAGAAAGTAACATCAAATCATTCCTTTTTTGCTAAAAACATTTGCTTTTTAAATTCAATAGCCGTATCTTTACATCAATAAAATGCCAATCGGCATATTTATCATAATCACCAGCATGTTAGAGTCTATTTTAAAAACTGCCATCAAACTGGCCGAAAAAGCCGATGCCTATTTTAGCTATATTGAAGGCGAATATCACCTTGAAACTGTAGCCGGAAAGGAAAAAAAGGTAACCGACCGCGAAGCCGAACCCGCCACCCTTGCCGGGCTGGCCCTCTTTTTAGGCTTTAACAGTCGCATGGATTTTGAAGATTATGAACAAAGCGGCGAGTTTGGCCATGTGCTTAAACGGAGTAGATTAAGGGTTGAGGCACTGTACGAACGTAAGCTGCACCAACAATCACCATCAGGCGCCATATTTGCCCTCAAAACCTTCGGCTGGAAAGAAAAAGCGGATGACAAAACCGTTAACACAGGGCCGGCAAAAAGCCTCAAAATTGAAATTATTGAAACCGGGCATCAACCTGTTGGAAGTGAAAAGGAAGTGGTGTTGTAAGGGAGTTTGCAGTGAGGAGTTTGCAGTTGGCAGCTTTTTCTTTTTTTACCCTCTTTACGAAGTAGAGAGGGTCGACGGGCGAAGCCTCGTCGGGGTGAGTTAATTATACGAGCGGCATAAACGTTAATGCACTAGCGTTTTAACTCACCCTGTCATCGCTGCGCTCGACATTCCTCTCTTCGCTGCGCGTAAAGAGGGAGTTTGGAAGCTGCCAACTGCCAACTGCCAACCGCCAACTGAAATCCCCGCTCTACCTTGTAAAATTGCACACTGTCACAATTTCATAAGTTCCTGCGGCAGGGCTTGTTTCATTATACAGATAGTCAAATTCCAACGTTAAACCCGACTGGCTCAATTGGCTTATTTTTGCGGTATGTGATGCTAAACTATAAACCGGCGGTGTGCCGGAGCCACTGGTGCCGGTAGCAAAACCAGTACCTCCCAAAATGATAAAACCTGCTACAGGTGCATTCATGCTAAATTGATTACCGGCAAAACTATATACACCACTGGTGCTGTCGGATGCTACTTCAGGCGGCGCAGATAAGATGCCTCCAGTAGTTAAAGTGTTATAATAACCCGAGCTGGTAAAGGTGCCGTTTTGGCCAAAATTGACATCGCTACGGTTAGCGGCTGATGCATTTATCGTAGTATCGGTTTGCGTTACACCGTTAACAGAGGTAACCATATGCTCCTGTTGAAGTATCCATTTACCCAGTATAAGGCTCTGTTGCGAAGGGGTTGTATTGCTTTTACCACACGAGTAAAGCACACATGCTAAAACAATAGTAATTAAAAGATTAGGGGATTTCATCTCAAACTAAATCAAAGGTTTACACACAAATATAAACTAAAAACTTAATTCAAAACAAATGACAGTTGATCAGCAGGCCTCCATTCTATTCAGCCAAAATTATAGCGCTGCGGGGCATGTGGTGGTTAACCAGGGTGGCACCAGTTCGGGCAAAACCTATGCTATTGAGCAGGTGCTGTTTTGCCTGGCCTGCGAAACCGAAAAGCTGGTGATTACTGTTGTAGGGCAGGATATACCCAACCTTAAAGCCGGTGCCTTGCGCGATGCGCAAAGTATTTACTACAACTCGGCCACGCTGCAAGCCATGGTAAAAAGCTTTAACAAAACCGATCGTACTTTTGAGTTTAATAATGGTAGTGCAAAACATCTTAGCTCAAACCATAAACAGGGTTAACTTATAAGCCGAAAGACTGCTTTTTGGCATATTTAATTACCTATTTGGCATCAACAATAAGCCCCAGCAACTTTGCAAACATATTACTGCCTTTAGATTTCAGGGCAAAGTCCATCGTTTGTTTATTTGACATCACTCTAAAATCTGTTACCTGCGAAGCGTTAATTCTGCTAATGTCCTGACTGGAGAGTGCATATAAAAAATGAGCGGAACAAAGTCCATTACTATAACCATTGTTTTGAATGGTTGGCGGTACAACCAAAGCCCCTCTAATATCGGTTAACTTCAGTATGCTGTTATCAGCGAGCTTTATCATAACGTTGTTTTCGCCTGCGGTAAAAAAAGCCGTAAAATCAGCTTGAAATGCAACAATCTGCAAAT
>JABDEQ010000064.1 GCA_013286985.1 Bacteroidota bacterium
ATAAAAGGCAGTTTATTAACCGTACCGATTTATCAGGAAAAGTTGTTTCAAGGTTTAACAATATACTTGCGGCTTATTTTGATAATGGTTCTTTGCAGCAAAAAGGTTTGCCGTCAGTAGCATTGATGGCATCGCAGCTGAATCTATCGCCCAAATATTTAAGTGATGTTTTGAAGCAGGAAACCGGAAAAACAGCAATGGAACTGATTCACATATTTTTAATATCTGAAGCTAAAAATCTGTTAAAAGGATCTGACAATAATATCGCAGAAACGGCTTATACCCTGGGCTTTGATAATTTGCCCTATTTTTCGCGACTCTTTAAAAAAGAAACCGGGATAAGTCCCAATCAATATAAAAGGCAGGTGGTGAATTAAGAAATTGTTAATGCCTTTGCTATTTTTGCAGTAATGAACACAGATGCTGCTGTTGCTTTTAATTTATTAGGCCACGATTTTTTATTGCTACCACAAAAGGCTATTTACTGGAGACAGGAAAAAGCTTTATTGGCTGCCGATGTACATTTAGGCAAAGTTGGTCATTTCCGTAAAGCCGGCATAGCGGTGCCCCGGGATATGGAACAAAGTGACTTGGCCGTATTATCCGATCTGATTCATGAGCACCGACCCGAAAAAATCATCTTCCTCGGCGACCTTTTCCATAGCGATATGAATGCCGACTGGGACTGGTTCATTTTGTGGCGCAGTCAATTCCCCAAACTACAAATTATCCTTATAAAAGGCAATCACGATATTATTGACGACAGCCATTATCATCAACTGGATATTGACTTATATGAAGAACTGTTGATGGGGCCTTTTTTGATGCTGCACCACCCATTAACGGCAACCGACTTACAGCAAGCCGGAGGATATGCCTTTTGCGGACACATCCATCCTGGTGTGAGTTTAGTGGGCCGCGGGCGCCAGCAAATAACACTGCCCTGTTTTGCATTTGGTAAAAAGCAGGCTATTTTACCCTCTTTCGGCCAGTTCACCGGCAGGGTAGCTATCCGCAGCGTTAAGACCGATAAAATTTTCGCCGTAACAAAAGATAAGGTGCTGGCTATTGATTAATGGTGTTTATCCATATAATCACCAATCTCAAAACTCAATCTGTCAATATCAACATCGCGCCTTATAATTTTCCAGTTGCCATCAAGCAAATAGTAGGTTGGAATTTTCGTAATAGTCCAGTTAGCAGCATTTGGTGAGTCGTCGCCTTTCAAATCACTAATTTGTGGCCATTTCATATTATCTTCATTAATGGCCCCGGTCCACCAGTCACTTTTGGTATCAAGCGATATACTCACAACGGCTACGTCTTTGCCATATTTGTCGCTGCCAAGCACATCAATAATGGTTTGGTGATTTCTTCTGCTTATATCATTGCTTGCACGCCAAAAATCAACCAAAATAAGCTTTTGCGTTATTGATTTAGGGTCGAAGGTTTTTCCATCGGGCATTTTCCCAGCAATACCCGGTGCCGTGGCGCCTTCAACCGTTTTCACCAGATGGCTCAGTTTATCGCCAATTTCTTTGCCGTCATCGCTGTTTTTTGCGGCAGCACTAAGCGTTTTAAAAATTGCGTAATAACTTACCGGGTCGTCTTCATAATCCAGTTTACTCATTAGGTGAGCGCTGATATCGCTGTTTGGAAATTCCTTCAAAAATTCTTTAAACGCCGTTTCATTATTAGTGGCCATGCTGGCCTGGGCAGCACTCAATTTATTTAATAGCTGATTATAGGCCAATTCTGAAAGGCCATCGCCTTTTGTTCTGATCTCTTCATTTAGTTTCTGCACTTCCTGCTGAGTTTCCAGCCCCAGTTTATCATCCAAAGTATAAAATGCCGATAGTTGCTGCTGTGTTTTTGAGGAGGTGGTTATTGTGGGGTACTTAAACAGTTTACCACTTTCGGTCTCAATGTTATAAGTTGCACCTTCCAGGTAGACCTCAAAAGGCAAATGATCATCTTTATTGTCCTCATCAACAATATTCATCATATAATATCCGGGCTCTTTCAGCGGCCTTTTGGCAATGGCAAATTTGCCGTCTCTAATATTCTCGCCAAAAACGGTGCTATCGCCGGTAGTTTTCACTACAAATACGCCATTTCTTATTCCCGGAGTAACGCCGGTAAATTCAATAGCCGATCTTTTTATGCAACCGGCAAGCAAAAAGGCACAAAGTATTACAGAAATGTATTTCATATTTTAATGATGATAAGTATTTAATAACCGCTAATATAGCCCTGGTGGCGTTAAACGCAAATAAAAGAAATACATTGTTTTTAGATTGTTTCTAAATAACTAATAACTCAGGTTTAAGCCAATTCCATTTATATCTTTTGGCATATAATAAATACTTTTGCCCAATAAATCTGATATATAATGAGCGAATTCAAACAAACCTTTAACTCATCGTTGGGAAAGAAGCTGATAATGGCTTTAACGGGCTTGTTTCTGTGTACTTTTTTAATTGTGCACCTTGGCGGTAACCTGTTACTGTTCAGCAATGATGGTGGTTATGGATTTAACGTGTATGCTAACTTTTTAACGCATTTTCCGCCGATAGAAGTTATAGCCTACCTTCTTTATCTTGCTATACTGGTACATGCCATTTATGCACTGGTTTTAACCATTAAAAACCGCAAAGCACGCCCGGTAGCTTATGCTACAGTAAATAAATCGCCCACTACATGGTCGTCAAAAAACATGGGGCTTTTGGGCTCAATATTGTTTTTGTTCATCGTGATACACATGAGCGATTTTTGGTTTCACTATAAATACAGCGATGCAATTGGCTACAAAGAATACCGTACCAATGTAAAAACTGACGAAACTACATCTGTTGATTATGTACCAGAATCACCAAAGTTTGAAAGATCAGTTACAACCGAAGGCGACTATGAAATTGTGAGGGTTAAAGATATACACGCGCGTGTTGCTTCCAGCTTCAGTAATTTAATTTACGTAATATTTTATGTAATTGCCATGGGTGCGGTGTCTTTCCACCTAGTACACGGCTTTCAGAGTGCTTTCCGCACATTAGGATGGGTACATAAAAAATATACGCCGATTGTTTATTTTATTGGTACCTGGTTGTTCGCAGTAATTATCCCGATTGGTTTTGCGGCTATGCCGATAGTTTATTATATACAAAGTTTAAGTAAATAAGTAGTTGATTAAGTTAGATAAGGTTAAATAGTTGATTAAGTTAAATATATGAGGGATGAGTTAATCATTCACTAACAAAACATCAACCACTCACCGAATCAACCAATCAACCACTCTCTAAATAAAAGAAACATGAGTTTAGATGCTAAAATCCCTAAAGGTCCATTAGCCGAAAAATGGAGCAAGCATAAGTTTGATTTAAAGCTGGTTAACCCTGCCAACAAACGTAAATACGACATTATAGTTGTAGGTACCGGGCTTGCGGGTGGAGCAGCTGCGGCATCATTAGCTGAGTTGGGCTATAATGTAAAAGCATTTTGCTTTCAGGATAGTCCACGCCGTGCGCACTCTATTGCTGCGCAGGGTGGTATCAATGCTGCAAAAAACTATCAAAACGACGGCGATAGCGTTTATCGTTTGTTTTACGATACTATTAAAGGTGGTGATTACCGTGCCCGTGAAGGAAACGTTTATCGTTTAGCCGAGGTATCTGTAAATATAATTGACCAGTGTGTTGCACAGGGTGTACCTTTTGCCCGCGAATACGGCGGCCTGCTGGATAACCGTTCATTCGGTGGTTCGCAGGTATCACGTACTTTTTACGCTAGGGGACAAACAGGACAACAATTGCTATTAGGTGCCTATTCTGCCCTTAACCGCCAGATTCATTTAGGTAAGGTAAAAATGTATACCCGTACCGAAATGCTGGATGTGGTAACGATTGATGGCCATGCAAAAGGTATTGTTACCCGTAACCTTATCAACGGCGAAATTGAAACACATGGTGGCCACGCAGTATTGCTTGCTACAGGCGGATACGGAAACGTGTTCTACCTGTCAACCAATGCAATGGGCTCAAACGTTACCGCTGCATGGCGGGCACACAAACGCGGTGCATTTTTTGCCAACCCTTGTTTTACACAAATACACCCAACCTGTATCCCCGTAACCGGCGATCATCAGTCAAAATTAACGCTGATGTCTGAGTCGTTACGCAACGATGGTAGGGTGTGGGCGCCAAAAACGGTTGAGATTGCCGAAAAAATGCGCAAAGGTCAGCTGAAAGCTGCCGATATAAAAGAAGATGACCGTGACTATTTTCTGGAAAGAAAATATCCTTCATTCGGTAACCTGGTTCCGCGCGACGTGGCCTCACGTAACGCAAAGGAAATGGTTGACGATAACCGCGGTGTAGGTGCGTCGGGCATAGCTGTGTTTCTTGATTTTGCTGACGCGATACACCGCTTAGGTAAAGATGCGGTAGCTGCCAAATATGGTAACCTGTTTGACATGTATTACCAGATCACTAACGAAGATCCTTATACGCAACCAATGCGCATTTACCCTGCGGTACACTATACCATGGGTGGTTTGTGGGTTGATTATAACCTGAGTACCAATATCCCGGGCTTATATGCTTTGGGCGAATGTAATTTCTCTGACCATGGTGCCAACCGTTTGGGTGCATCAGCATTAATGCAGGGGTTGGCCGATGGCTATTTTGTGATCCCTTATACTTTAGGTGATTATTTGGCAACAATAGGTCCGAAACCGGTTGATATAAATCACCCTGCTTTTGAAAAAACAAAACAAGAAGCTACAGCCCTTATAAATAAACTGCTTTCATTAAAAGGTACCCGTACGGTTGATGATTATCACCGCTCATTGGGCCATATTATGTGGGAGTATTGCGGCATGGCACGTACCGAAGAAGGTTTAACCAAAGCAAAAGGATTAATAAGCGAACTGAGAGCTGATTTCTGGAAAAATGTTATTGTGGTAGGGGAAAACGATGAAGTAAACCCTGCCCTTGAAAAGGCCGGACGTGTAGCAGACTTTTTAGAACTAGGCGAGTTGATGGTGGACGATGCCCTGATGCGCAGGGAGTCATGCGGGGGACATTTCCGTTTGGAATCGCAAACACCGGAAGGCGAAGCTTTACGCGACGACGATAACTTCGCCTTCGTTGCCGCCTGGGAATATAAAGCGGATAATCAACCCGAAGTATTGCACAAAGAAGTGCTTGACTTTGAATTTGTTCATTTAACACAACGGAGTTATAAATAATAGACGTGAGATAGGAGATTTGAGACGTGAGATTTTTATGATTTCTCAAATTTCAGATCTCTGCATCACAAATAGGAAGTGAATTTTAAACGATGATAGATGCTCGGGTTCGATGGTTCTTCCATCTCAAATCTCACATCTGAATTCTCAAATCTAGCAAGATGCATAATCTGAAGGAACTAAAAATCTGGAATAAAGCAATTGATCTGACAGTTGATGTTTATAAAGCTACTGCGGATTTTCCTGCCGACGAAAGATTTGGTTTGTTAAGCCAATCCAGAAGATCAGCTGTTTCTATTCCGTCAAATATAGCAGAGGGTGCTGGAAGAAATTCGAATAAAGAGTTTTCTAATTTTTTAGGAATTGCCAACGGTTCATCCTATGAATTACAAACTCAATTGATAATATCAAACAAATTAAATTTATTAAATGATGATCTATTAGATAATTTATTAAAACAGATTGATGAGTTGCAGAAAATGAATTACTCATTTCAAAAAACACTGTTAAATAAATAATCTTTTGTCTCACATCTCTAATCTCACATCTCAAATCTAACTTAGAATGAGTAACGGAAATATGAATCTGACGCTGAAAGTTTGGCGCCAAAAAAATGCAAACGCCAAAGGTGCTTTTGTAACCTACAAGGCTGAGGGTATTTCGCCCGATATGTCGTTCCTGGAAATGCTGGATGTGGTAAATGAAGGCCTTATTTTAACCGGTGATGAGCCGATACATTTTGATCACGATTGCCGCGAAGGTATTTGCGGTATGTGTTCATTGTATATCAACGGCCATCCTCACGGACCTAAAAATGCTATTACCACCTGCCAGTTACATATGCGTTCGTTCCATGATGGCGAGATCATTGTGATTGAGCCGTGGCGCGCAGCTGCGTTTCCGGTTATTAAGGATTTGGCGGTTGATCGTTCGTCTTTCGACAGGATACAGCAAGCAGGTGGTTTCGTATCGGTAAATACAGGTGTTACTGTTGATGCCAACGAAATTCCAATCCCGAAGGTAATTGCCGATGAAGCCTTTAACTCTGCAACCTGTATTGGTTGTGGTGCCTGTGTTGCAGCTTGTAAAAATGCTTCGGCTATGCTGTTCGTATCGGCCAAAGTTAGCCAGCTGGCTATGTTGCCACAGGGACAGCCTGAACGCTGGAGCCGTGTACAGGCAATGGTTGCGCAGATGGACGAAGAAGGCTTTGGTAACTGTACCAACACCGGTGCCTGCGAGGCCGAATGCCCTAAAGAAATTAAGATGACCAACATCAGCAGGATGAATAACGACTACTTCAGTGCCAAATTATTCCGAGAGGAATCAACGCACGAACACGCCGCCGGCGAATAATAATATTACACTTGTTTAATCTGTAAAGGCTTGGGAATTTTTCTCAGGCCTTTTTATTTAAAAGACATTTAGCGTAACCGATGCCTATATGATAATCAAAAGAATGCGTTTCATCCAGGCAACCTATTTCCATTAATTTTCTTAATCAATAAAAACTTACTTTAATTTACTTTGTTAAATCTATAATTAATTAAATTAATTACCTAGAAATACTAAAATCATGAAAAAGTTGAGTTTAATAGTAGCAGCCGTTGCCATAGCAACAATATTTGAATTTGCGGCTGCAAATGATGTGAGTAATAACAATATTGGGGTTTCAAAAACAGGAAAGATACTAACAGACACCATACCCACACCTACCCCGCCACCTGCACCGGCACCAGTGCCAAGTCCTACACCAAATCCGCCTCCAACACCAGCGCCTGTACCTAACCCGCCTACTCCGGCTCCGGTACCAACACCAAATCCAACTCCAAGCCCTAATCCAACGCCAAACCCGGCGCCAGCGCCAACACCTGCGCCGCCAGCACCGGGACATTAATATACAGAATAATATTTCAGACTGTAATTTGAAGAAGCTTTGTATGTTGCATACAGGGCTTTTTTGTTAAATTTTACCAGCAAGATCTGTCTGTTTTATCATATGTGTCAGATACACAATTAATCTTTTTGTTAAATTATATTGCTTAAAATGAAACATTATTACTCACTCAACGTACAACAGCATAATTTACCTGAAATCTTTTTACCGTTGTATTGAGCTTAAACATTTTACTTACACCTACTGAAATTGAGTTATTTAATTAAAAAATAAATCAGTGTTCCGTTAGTATTTAACAGTGTTATCTAAAATAAATAAGCTGTTTGATTTATTATAAACATATTCTATTAAGAAAATATCGGTTTGACACAGAAACTAAACTACCTTATTGCCTGGTTCAAATTATTGAAAAAAAGAACATCGCTGGCACTATTGGTTATCATCTTGATAGCATCGGCTGCAATGATTGTAACTAACTATTACACCATAAAAATTTCATCCGCCGCAAGGGCTTACATAAACGGAGAGTCCCAATACTCAAAAGGACAAAAAGATGCATCGGCCTACCTCATTAAATATATTTATCTCGGAAACGATACCGATTACAAGGCTTTTGAAAGAAATATCAACATCCCCCTCGGCGATCATATAGCCCGTATTGCCTTATCAAACAAACATAACAATGCCGAAGCGACCATGGGCTTTTTGCAGGGGAAAAACTACCCTAAAGATGTGGCCAATATGGTTTGGCTTTTTACCACATTTAAACAATTGCCCATCTTTAAAAAGGTAATTGCCATTTGGTCGGAAGGTGATGCATTGGTAAATAAACTTTATTTAACCGGAATACAAGTGCGGCAGAAAATGCAGTCGCGGAAAATTTCTTCTGCGGAGAAACGGTCATTAATATTATCAATCAACAACATATCGCAACAGCTAACTATTAAGGAAGAAGATTTTTCGAACACGCTTGGCATTATAAGCAGTTCAATTAATGTATACCTGTTTATTGCCGATATAGTGGTGATACTGGTTATCATCATTAGCTCTTATACATATGCCGGTATTATGATCAGAAATCTGCATCAATCAAAAAAGAAAATAATTGAACAAAACTTTGATCTGCAATCAATTAATGCCGGCCTGGATAAATTTGTATTCAATATCACGCATGATTTACGGTCGCCATTGGTTTCATTAATCGGTTTGATTAGTTTGATTGACGATGAGACTGATATGGAACAGATTAAATCCTACACTCTGCTCATGAAGGATAGTTTGGAAAAGCAGGATCAGTTTATTAACGAGATGCTCACCTTTATACAAAGCAAACATACGGGTTTAATTAAAAAGGAATGCAGCCTTAATATGATCATAGAAAATGTGCTCACCCAAAACCATTATGTAAAAGAAGGCAAAGAAGTGCATTTTTATAAGGAACTATTGCTTGATCAAATTGAAAGCGACTCGCTTAAATTGCAGGTGATATTAAATAACCTGGTTTCGAACGCGGTGAAGTATAGTGACACCAAAAAAGATGAACAGTGGGTAAAGGTTAAAACCTACCGTGCCGATAGTGAAGCAATAATTGAGATTGAGGATAATGGCCTGGGTATAAGGAAAAATGATCAGGAACGCATTTTTGATAAATTTTACCTGTCGGGCATCAACAAAAAAAGTTCAGGATTGGGCCTATACCTGGTAAAGGATGCCGTTAAACAAATGAACGGCCGGATACAGGTAAAATCTGAAGAGGGTTTATACAGCAGGTTTACCATCAGTATTCCGGGTTAAAATGGCGATGTGGTTGCCTCTTTCAGAAATTGCGTCACGTCCTGTTCTCTCCCGGTAAACGGACCTGCTATTTCCGTTTTAAGGCCAGCCATAGCAGCGGCAAATTCGCCTGCCTTTTGTATTTCGATATTTTTACTACGCTGATATAAATACCCTGCCATATAAGTATCACCGCATCCGGTTGCGTCAACAACGGTTTTTGGCTGATAGGCCGGTATATCGTAAAAAACACCTTCTTTATAAATCAACGAGCCCTTGCTGCCGTTAGTTATCACGGCTTCGCGTACGCCCCAATCTGCCAGTTGCCGACAACCGTCTTTTACATCGTGCTGCCCTGTTAACGTCAATAGCTCATTAACATCCGCCTTAAGGATGCTGATATAAGGCAGTGCCTCTTTTTTCCATTGCCAATCGGCAGGTACCACCTTATAATTTACCACCTTGCGCAAATAGCCTTGTACATCTAAGGCTACTATTCCTTTTTTTGAAAGCCCTTTTATTATATTGATAGCAATATCATCAGCCAGCAAGGGGCCTAAATGAAAAATGCGCGCTTCGGTATCGGCAAGCTGCTGCAGGGTGAAAGTATCTGCCGTTTGCAGCACATTTTGCGTCCTTTCATCCTGATCCTCCGCATAAATATTTTCAAAATAAACGGTGTGTGCGCTTTGCTGTACTTTCACCTTAATATTTTGTTGGCGCATTTCATCAACATAGTGCATTTCCCCATCGCCCAAAGCAGTAACCAGCAAATAATTAATATCCAGCTTGCTTATTGCGTACGAGAAATAGAAGGCAGTGCCACCGGGCATATAATTTACGGAAACTGCGGTTACTACTTTGTCAGAAGTGATATGCCCAATGCAACAAATATCATACATACGTGAAAAATAAAAAGTTATATAGTAATTTGCTTAATAAATAAATTACACTTTCAAATACCATTCCAATCCAGTTTATAAACCCAATGAAAAAGAAAGAATACGCTTATCTGCTGGCCCGGCTTCCGCTGGGGATGAGCTTTTTTGGCCATGGTTTAATACGTTTAACCAAACTGGATGCTTTTAGTCATGGCATGGTAGGGCAATTCAGTAAATCGTTATTGCCGGCAGTCATTGTACTTGGTTTTGGATATGTATTGCCATTTTTAGAGTTTATAGCGGGTTTATTATTACTGTTGGGATGGTTTACCCGTTTTGCTATTGTTTTGGGTGTTGCTATTATGCTAACCCTTATTTTGGGCAGCAGCCTGATTGAACAATGGAATGCCGTGTTTACGCAATTGGTTTATGGCGCGTATTTAGCGGTATTATTTTATTTTTCGGATTGCAACGGTATTTCTGTTGATGGCTATGCCGGATTATTTAAAAAAAATTTATCCCGATAATTAAAAACGTAAATTAATGAATACTAGCCGAAACGTCATCCTGCTAACCGGTGACACATCTGTTAACCTCTGTCTATCTGGCATTTATACTTGCTTATTATGCAACTAAAGCGGCCATGCGCTCGTTAAACCTATCATCGCGCTATCAACCAAAAAACACTAATTGTTAAATATAAAAACGGGTGTTTTAACGGGGTGAAGTCGCGTACTTTAACTTAATGTTACCAGAAAATTAATTACGTAATTAGACATCCACAAAAAAACCAATTATGCAAACAATAGAAATGAGTTTTGAGAAGTCAGAGCTGCGTTATAACGACAGCGGCAGGTATAACTGGGATAAACCTGCAGACGTTTACAGTCCATTTTACACCAGCGGCGAAGGCGATACCTCGTTTGACCGTACTAATGGAAACGAAGTGCTTTATTTTATAAATCACTTATTCAAAGATTTTCCGGATGAGCCTACACTTTCTCACTATTTAAAAGCGGAGGAAATGATTGCGTTTGATTTGCCCCGGTCAAAAAAGAGCCACAAAAGTGCAGCCGAATGGATCTATAAAAACTGGAATAACCGCGAGAAACTAATAATGTAAACGTTCAGCTGATTTACTGAGCGGATTCACCGTTTATTCCTGAACTTTATTTACAGGTAAATTATTTTTTAAGCAGGTAATTTAAAGGCAAATGAATTTAGTATAAAATACTGAAACAGGCTTTTTATTGCTGTTGTTGTTGCTGCTGTTGTATAATTTCCATATAGCGCTGGTAGCTATTTTTAGGAGTATCAGAAACAATGCTGGTTACATGGGCTTCGGCAATCATGCTGTCACTGTTTTGCAATACATTTTCGTCATCAACAGCAACTGCAACTTCCAACTTATGGTTAGATGAACCTTTGTAAACGCCTTTAACCGGTGAGCAGTCGCTAAAGTTACGCCCTACCGCCAAACGCACGTGTGTTTCATTAGCAATACAATTATTGGTTGGATCGATACCGAGCCAGCCATAATCGGGCAGGTATACTTCCGCCCAGGCGTGGGTAGCACCTTCGCCCCGCATTCCATCGCGTTTGCTGGTACAAATGTAGCCGCTAACATACCGGGCAGGTATTTGTACCATACGCAGCATTTCCATCAAAATATGTGCAAAATCCTGGCAAACACCGGCCTTGAGCTTCCATATTTCGTCGAGCGTTGTTTCAACCGTGGTAACGCCTTTTATGTATTCAAAATTTTCGTAAACGTATTGGCAAAAACGCAGGGCTACCTGGTACGGCGTATCGTCACTTTGGCTTTGCTGTTCAATAATGGCTTTTAACTCACTAATACCTTCAAAATATTCCTGTTTCAAAAAATCAATATAGGGCACCATAAACTGTAATCGCCGTAAATCTTCCCATTGGTGCACCGGAAATATATCGCTGACAGGTAGTTCGCGGTGTTTGGTAACCACCCATACTCTTGAATTGATGGTAAGCACCGTATGTGGTTCTGAATAGGTGAAACTGCCCACTTCATTACCGTAATAATCAATATGGGTATCAACCACCGGGTTACCGGTAATGGTAAGCTCCTGCTTAATTACATCCTGATATTGGTCTTTTATGGGGAAAAGAATAACCTGGTTGGCGCTGTCACGAACCGGACCCTCGTAAATGTATCGGGTAATATGTTGTATCTCAAATTCGGGCATCTTTACTCAATTATTTAATTTGATGATTTGAAAACGCTTTTGTCATCATTAACCTGGTCTTCCAAATAATTTAATCAGGAGTTTGCAAAGTAATATTCGTTAAGTGCATTTCCTATACCATATAATTCTTTTCGTATCTGTGTTAAAAACGAATGCAAACCTTCCTGTTCTATTGTTTTTACCGAACTATATTTAATACGGCTTTGTAGTCGCCCTATCTGGAAGGACATCTCCCTAAAGGTATCAATATTGCTGTCGCTCTTTAACCTGTCGAAATAACGCTGGATATTGTTAACCGAATAAATTACAGACCGGGGGAAATCATTATTTAAAACCACCTGCTCCAAAATATTGGCTGCTTCAAATCCTTCGCGGTAAGTTTTTAAATACAACTCATATCCTCCCAATGATAATAACAGGTGTTTCCAATAGCTGGTATCGGTCAATAAATCGGGATTATCACCAACGGAACCAAATTTGGTATCTAAAATATCAACCGACTGGATAGCCCGCTCTAAATATTTGCCAATATTCATAAAGCTGCGCCCTTCGCCCCGCTCCATGGTAATCTCAATGGTGCCATAATAAAGCATAACCTGCTTTATCAGTATATCCAGCAGGCCAATAGGGTCTTCGCGCTGTAAAGCTTTCTCTAACCTGGGATCTTTTACGGTATGGTAATACTCATTTAAACACTGCCACAAATCTTTTGGAATATGTTCCTGTACACTGCGGGCATTTTCGCGGGCAAGGGTAATGATGTTTAAAATAGAATTGGAGTTGTTTTTCCCCGTAACCATAAACTTTAAAACCTCCCGACTGCTATCTTCCAGCGCTTCGGAATATTCATCATGCCCGGCAAATATTCTAATTACCGGCTTCCAGGTAAATTCCTGTACCGCATCTTGTGATGAGGCATAATTTATTTTCAACATCCGCAGCATACCATCGCTGCGTTCAATATACCTGCTTAACCAATAAAAACTTGCTGCTACCCTGCTTAACATCTATTTGATTTACGATTTAAGAATTACGATTTACAATTTTTATTTCGGAAGTCGGATTTTCGATTTCGGAATTATTTGATTTTAATGCTTCAACTTCTTCTCTGTAAAAGCCCTTACTAATTGCAAACTGCCTAACGATTTCAGGCCAGCACCCATGTATCCTTACTGCCGCCGCCTTGTGAACTGTTTACTACCAGCGAGCCTTCTTTCAGGGCTACCCTTGTTAATCCGCCGGGAACAATCTCTATACCATCGGGCCCGTACAAAGCATAAGGTCTCAGATCAATCCGCCGCGGTTTCAGTTCGCCCTGCATATAACAAGGCGCTGCTGACAGGCTGATGGTTGGTTGCGCAATAAAATTGCGCGGATCTTTCATCACCTCAATTTTATACTCGTCAATTTCCTGCTCGGTGGCCGCGTGTCCCATTAACATACCGTAACCACCACTGCCGTTGGTTTTTTTAATTACCATGTTATTGATGTTTTTAAACACGTGTTCGCGTTCATCAGCATGGCCCAACTGGTGGGTGGGTACATTCTTTAATATAGGCTCCTCGTTCAGGTAATAGCGTATCATATCAGGCACATAAGTATAAACGGCCTTGTCATCGGCAACGCCGGTTCCGGTAGCGTTTACTATAGCTACGTTGCCTTTGCGGTAAGCACCCATAATGCCGGCAACGCCCAGCATACTTGCGGGATTAAACACCAGCGGATCTAAAAATTCATCATCAACCCTGCGGTAAATAACATCAACCTGCTGCAAGCCGGTGGTAGTTTTCATGTATACCTTATGGTTGTTTACCACCAGGTCGCGCCCTTCAACCAGTTCAACGCCCATTAACCGGGCCAGTGTGGTATGCTCAAAATAGGCCGAGTTATAAATACCCGGACTTAACAGCACTATAGTAGGGTTATGTATTTGCCGCGGCGATAGCGCCAGCAGATTTTTGTATAATATAGTTGGATACTCGGTAACGCTCCTTACCCCGCATTGCGGCAGCAGATCAGGAAACAATCGTTTGGTAATCTCCCGGTTTTCGAGCATATAGCTAACGCCCGATGGCGTGCGCAGGTTATCTTCCAATACATAAAAAGTACCATCATGATCGCGAATTAAGTCGATGCCTGAAATATGTACATAAATATCATAAGGCACCTGCAGCTTATGCATCTCGCGCAAAAAGTGCGGGCACGAGTAGATGATATCTATCGGTACAATGCCATCGTTAATAATAAACTGATTGTGATAAACGTCTTTCAGAAACAGGTTCAATGCGGTAAGGCGCTGTTTAATCCCTTTTTCAACAAAGGCCCATTCGCTGGCGGTAATAATGCGCGGAATAATATCAAAGGGAAAGATCTTTTCAATTCCCTCGCCACTGTTGTATACCGTAAAGGTAATACCCTGACTCATAAAGAGCCGCTTGGCCAATTCTTCTTTTTTGTTAAGATCATCCGCCGACTCGCCCGAAATATATTCAATCACCTTACG
>JABDEQ010000065.1 GCA_013286985.1 Bacteroidota bacterium
AAGTAAAATTATGGAAAACTTCAATAGCAAGGGCAGGGGGCAGTGCAGCTTCGATATCACCACCGAAAAGATCACAAGCCATCAGCAGCAAAGCTGGCCTCATTCTTTTGCCGCCTAATGAAAGGATATAATTGATGGGTTCGTAAAGCTCAGCAGGATATTCGGGAAATGCCAGGGTATTAACGGCATTACTTATTATTGTTTGTAAATCTTCAAGTTTCTTCATTTATTGGGTGTGTACGGTGATCCTGAAAAATTTGGTAAACAGGTTGGCGGGGATATTATATCTAATAAAAAAACCTATTTGCTCATCAAAGCACTTGAACTTGCTGATCAGTATAAACAAGCTTTGGATGCCTGGATTGGTTTGAAACAATTTGATAACGCCGAAAAAGTTGCTGCAGTAACTGCTATTTATAATTCACTAAACATTCGCCAGTATGCCGAAGAAGCAATGCAGCTGCATACTGATAAGGCTTTTGAAGCATTAGATGCCATAAATTTGCCGGCTGCCCAAAAGCAATACCTGCACGATTTTGCTGACGGCTTATTGGTTAGAGAGAATTAATAAAAAATCATTTATGAGAAAACTGTTACCTGTATTTTTTGCTTTATTTCTTTTGTTTGCTAGTTTAAACGCTTTTCCCTTTAGCCCGCTTCCACATTTTATTGGTAATCAATCATTAGTACCTCCCCATTTTCCGGGAGGTGAAGACGCCTTTCGCCGTTATTTGGGCGAGAATTTGATATGGCCTAAAAATAATGGTGAGGATTCTGAAGGTACCGAGATAATAAGTTTTTTTGTGGAGAAGGATGGTCAATTAACCAATTTTAAAGTTGAAAAGAGCCTTGGGGCCAATTTCGACAAAGAGGCTTTAAGAGTAATGGCTAATTCGCCTAAATGGATACCTGCAAAAAGAGATGGGAAATCTATACGGTCAAAATACTCTGTGCCTTTTCAATATTCAATTACTCAGTAACAATCAGATCCTTAGGTACAGTTATTAACATATCTACGCCCTCATTTGGCTCGTCGGAAGGGTGATCCTTTTTTTTTAAATTACCAAACTCAAATAATTAAGTATCAGTGAAAAAAATTTTACTTCTGCTTTCGATACTCATTGTCGGCCAACTACGTGCCCAGCAAACCTATACTTCGGGCGGCAAATTAAAACCGGAACAAGCCATAATGGATGTAAGACATTACACCATTGCATTAAATGTTGATTTTGAACAAAGATCAATTGATGGATTTACCATTATTGATGTGATTATGTCACAGCCCACACATGTTTTGCTGTTCGATTTGCTGGACTCGTTAAATGTGAAACAGGTATTGGTAAATAATAAAAAACAAGCTTTTGAATATAAAAATAACCTCATCAGGATTAACCTTCAAGATGAGTTACCTGCAGGTAAAGCAAGCGTAAAGGTCATTTACGGCGGCAAACCTCACGTTGCCATTCATCCGCCATGGGACGATGGTTTTATCTGGACAAGAGATTCAACCGGTCATCAGTGGATGGCTATTACTGCCGAAGGTACAGGTGGAAAGCTTTATTTCCCTTGCAAGGATCACCCTTCCGACGAGCCAAATGAGGGCGTAGATATGTTAATAACTGTACCTAAGGATCTGATTGTTGCAGGGCCCGGCTTGTTGCAGAAAGTTACCAAACATGGCGATAAAGCTACATTTCACTGGAAAACCAATTACACCATTAATAATTACAGCATTTTATTTAATGTAGGTGATTTTGCTGTTATAACGCGTCAATATACTACCGTTGATGGTCATACCGTTCCGTTACAATTTTATGTGCTCAAAGAGCATGAAAGCAAAGCCGCCCATCACCTGGATATTTTTGAAAAAACCATTCACGAGCAGGAAAAGTATTTTGGCGAATACCCATGGGCAAAGGAAAAGATAGCCATTTGCGAAACGCCGCATTTGGGCATGGAACACCAAACCATGAATGCTTATGGCAATAAGTTTCGTTATACCAAAGTTGGAGGCGAGGATTATGATGGCTTAATGCATCATGAATTTGGGCACGAATGGTGGGGAAACAAAGTAACCGCTAAAGATTGGGCAGATTATTGGGTACATGAAGGGATTTGTACCTACGGTGATGCCCTATACATCAGGGAGTTTGAAGGTGAAGTGGCTTACAATAAGTTCTTTCAGGATGCAGCTTATCACTTTGGCAATAAGATACCAATTGTAGTAGGAAAGGATATTGACGAAGAAGCAGCTTATAACGGGGATATCTACGGGAAAGGCGCATTTTTTATGCATACCATCCGCTATATAATGGGCGATAGCCTGTTTTTCCCCGCGTTAAAGAAGTTTGTTACCTCGCCGAAGTATACTTATGATAATTTGGTGAATACAGATGATGTGCAGCAGTTTTTCAGCCAGGAATCAGGCAGGGATTTAAAGCCACTGTTTGACCTGTACATCCGCAGTATTGATAAGCTTGATATTCATATTAAACAACTATCAGGTAATCATTATCTCATACAGTTACAGAACATAAGCATGTCGTTGCCAATGGAAGTTACTACCAACGAAGGCACTAAAAGGCTTGTAATTGATCAAAAAGGCTTGCTGGTAAGCAGTACTACCGTACCTGAAATAGATGAGGATACTTTTTACATTAAGAAAATCACCATAGAATAAATTTTCAACCCAAATCATGATGAAAAAAATCCTTTTGACGGTGTTTGCGATTGCCTTTTTTATAAATGCAAAAGCACAATCGGCAGATGTTGTGATAACAAAGAAAGAAAACGATACCGGAAAAATCTATACCTCTGTTGAAAAGGCTCCACAATTTCCGGGCGGCATGCAAGGTTTTTACAATTATTTAAGTACTAACATTGTTTATCCTGTTGAAGCGCGGTTGAAAAATCAACATGGGCGGGTTCTTATAACAATGACGGTAGAAAAAGACGGAAGTCTTACAAATATAAAGGTGGTAAGAAGTGTTTCACCATCGGTAGATAAGGAAGCTGTCAGAGCAATGAGCACGTGTCCAAAGTGGATACCTGCAACCCAAAATGGTGTTCCTGTTAGAGTTCTATATACTGTGCCTATCGAATTTACTTTGAGCCAATAAGTAGGGCTCTTTGTTAAACTTACGAAGTTTTCAAAACCAAGTAAGTTTAATGCCGACGCTGTCCGATTGTATCTACAATGATGTAAGTAGCCTATATAACTACGCGATTATTTAAATCGCAAAAAAGCCCGGTTCTATTACAGAACCGGGCTTTTTTAATATGGTTAAAAGGCTGATTACTCAGCTGCTTTTTCTTCTTCTGCGTCAGCAGCTTTCTTTTTAGGCGCAGCTGCTTTTTTTGCTTTTGGAGCTTCTTCAACTGCAGTTTCTGCAGCAGCTTCAGCAACTGGTGCTTTTGCATCTACTTTTTTCTCAGCTTTTGGAGCTGGTGCTGCAACTTCAACAGCAGTTTCAACTTCAAAAGGAAGTACCGAAACGTATGAACGGTTATCTGCTTTCTTTTTGAATGTTACAATACCTTCAGCTAAAGCAAATAAGGTATGATCTTTACCGATACCTACGTTAAGGCCCGGGTTGTGTTTGGTACCACGCTGACGAACGATGATGTTACCTGCAATAGCTGGCTGACCACCGAAAATTTTGATACCTAAACGTTTGCTATGTGACTCGCGGCCGTTTCTGGAACTACCGGCCCCTTTTTTGTGTGCCATTTCTTAATATCTTTTTATGTGATGATAAACATCACCGATTAAACTTTAATTATAATGTGATACCAGTGATCTCTATCTTGGTAAATTGCTGACGGTGACCGTTTTTCTTTTTGTAACCTTTTCTTCTTTTCTTTTTGAAGATAATTACTTTATCACCTTTTAAATGAGACACTATCTTAGCAGATACTTTAGCACTTTTTAAATCAGAACCTAATTTAAATTTACCTTCGTTTTCTGCCAATAATACGTTGTCAAATTCAATACTAGCGCCCTCATCGCCTTGTAATCTGTGTACAAAGATCTGCTGGTCTTTTGCAACTTTGAATTGCTGTCCGGCTATACTTACTATTGCGTACATTGTTTGTTAATTATTGTTTTAAAATTCGAGGTGCAAATATAGGGAATCATATTTCAATAAACAATACCTCTTTTACTTTTTCTCTCTATCTTCTGCATCGGCCAAAACGTGCATAATTTCCTTAACCAGGTTAACATTGGCATCTTTTAAACGGTCATCGCCATTAAAAGATGCATCAAACAGTACCTTTTTGCTTTTACGCTCGTAATTAAATTCGATATAATAATGAGGCGCCTTACGGCCGTGAAACCCGGTAGTATCGCTATTCAGTTCTTTTGAAGGGAAATCCCAGAAACCAAGATCAGCTGCTTTGCGGTGCAGATATAGTAGATCATCTTTGGTGAGCAACAAAGTGATTTTGACCAGGGAATCTTTTTTATTGAGGTATTGATATTCGCCTGTTGCCGAGTTATAGGTATTAACCAAACTGTCGCCATCGCCATATTTAAACACGAATGATTTAAATTCAGTGAACTTATAAGGTGCGTTTTTCAGCATCCGGCCGTAATAATACACGCAGTACAGCAGGAACGGAACAATTATAGTTAAGAGCAGAAATACTTTTTTAGCTTTATCAGACATGACAGTCAGTTAATTAGAGATTTTTAATTCGTGGTTATTTTATCTATTGTATAGGGAAATCATTTTAAAAATTTCCCTGCAGCTTATCCATAACGATGGGTTTTAAACCCATCGTTATAGATAAGCGATTTGCGGCAAAAGTCGTATTAAAATTCAATAATTGCCTAATTAAGTTCTTTTTCCCATTTGCTTACTACTGCTGTTGCCATGGCATTGCCTAAAACATTGGTTGCAGAGCGTCCCATATCCAATATCGGGTCAATGCCTATAATGAGGGCGAAACCAGCTTCGGGGATGTTAAATTGCGGTAATATACCGGCTACTATCACCAACGCAGCCCGCGGAACCCCGGCTACGCCCTTGCTGGTGAGCATCAATATAAGCAACATAGTTAATTGCTGACCCAATGCCAGGTGAACATTATAAGCCTGGGCCAGAAATAAGGAGGCAAAGGTCATATACATCATAGCGCCATCCAGGTTAAACGAATAACCTAATGGCAACACAAAGCTTACAATTTTATTACTGCAGCCAAATTGTTCCAGTTCCATCAGCACTTTGGGATAAGCAGCCTCGCTGGTTGAGGTACTGAAAGCAACCAGCATGGAATCTTTTATCTGGTTTACCAGCGTGAAAGCCCTTTTGTTCAATACAAAATATCCGGCCAGAACAATGATCAGCCACAAAACAATGAGCGACAAATAAAACTCGCCAATAAAAATAACATAGGTGGATATAATACCCAGGCCTTGTTTGGCTACAATAGCTGTAATTGCTCCAAAAACAGCCAGCGGAGCCATTTTCATTACATAACCGGTTATTTTTAATATGATGTGCGATAACGCATCCATCATTTTGATCACCATCTGCCCTTTTTCGCCAATGGCGGCGGTGGCAATACCAAAAAACAAGGCAAATACCACAATTTGCAATATTTGATTGTCGGCAAGAGCCTCAAAAATGCTTCTGGGGAAAATATGTTCAACAAAATCTTTTAATGAAAAGCTGACTTTTTTGATATCGAGATCCGAAGCATAAGATAAATTGAGGTGGATAGCTTTGCCGGGTTCAAAAAGGTTTACCATCAGCATACCCAATAACAGCGAAACCAGTGTAGCGCACATAAACCAAAGCAAGGTTTTGCCCCCTATCCTCCCCACGGCTTTAATGTCACCTACCTTAGCCACGCCCACTACCAATGTAGTAAACACCAACGGAGCAATGATCATTTTTATAAGCCGTAAAAAAATATCGCTGAGAATGGTAAAACCCTGAAGCTTACTTTCCCGCTGCTCGTCATTTTGTTTGATGATAGCGGATTGAGCCGTTTTTTGAGTATCGAGCTGAGCAATTGTGGCAGCCGCATTACCTTTAACAGCTAAACGGCTGTCGATTTTGCTGATTGCCGTTTGGGCGGCTATTATTTTTACATTATTAGAGTTAATGACAAAGCTATTGTACAAATAGCCCGCAATTACGCCTACAATAAGTGCAATAAAAATAAATAAGGTGAGTTTGTTTTTTTGCATAGATCCCCTGGGTAAGGGCGCAAAAATACGATTTTAGATTTAGAGAGATCAAAGGTTGGAGACTAGAGGTTAGGGGTTAGTTAGATAGTTCAACCAATCTCTAATCACCAAACTCTAACCTCTAATCACCAACCTCTAATCACTAACCTCCAACCACTCAAATCTATTTAAGATGTGCGCGCAGCATCCAGGCCATTTTTTCGTGAGTTTCCATTAGGCCGGTGATATAATCGCTGGTGCCTAAATCATGATATTTATTGGCGAAAGGATCAATGCTGCCTCTTAAAAATTCAATAATACTTTCGTGGTCGGCCAATAATTCTTTAATGTAAGCCAAACTATTGTTTTTATCGCCGATTTTCTCAGTTAAATGAGTAAGCTCCAGAAAGCTTTTTAACGTTGCCGGAGCATAATGATCCAGCTTGCGGATCCTTTCAGCTACCTCGTCCATTATCTCGTCCAAATCATCATATTGGCTTTCAAAAAATACGTGCATTGAATGAAAGTCAGGGCCTTCAACGTTCCAGTGTGCATTGCGGGTTTTAGTGTACAATACGTACTCGTCGGCCAGTAATTTTGATAGTTCAACAGATACGGCTCTTCTGTTTTCGTCGGTAATTCCAATAATGTTTCCCATAGTTGTTGTTTTTTATACAAATTTGTAAAATAATATCAACTAAAGGACATTAAATTGGTTTTATTACTTTCAGTTTATAGAGCTCAAAGTGACATGTTTGGATAATAAAATCGAAGCAAAGAACCCAGAGGGGTTAAAGCTTGGTAGAAAGAAAAATCAACAACCATATCGTGCCATAGGTACGAAACCTATATGCTGGCATGTAGCGTACCTACAGCACGCCAAAACATTTTGCAACAATATTTTCTACCGATATTTTGCACCTACGGCGCATTTTTGTCATTTTACCTTCAGAATCCTGCCGGATTTTAATACTCAAAGTGACAGATTTACCTGCCGCCGCTTTCTTCCGGCTTTTGCCGTTTTTAGGGCTTAAATATTCAAAAAAGCTACACTTTCTCCACCACTACTGCGGTTCCATAGGCCAATACTTCGGTTACGCCCTGTATTACTTCGTTGGCATCATAACGCATGTTTATTACCGCATTGGCGCCATGCTCCTGTGCGTGCTGCATCATTAACTCGTATGCTTCTTCGCGTGCTGTTTCGCAAAGTTCGGTATAGATAGAATTGCGGCCACCCAAAATGGTTTGCAGGCCTCCCATCACATTGCCGCCAATGCCTCTTGATCTAACGGTAATTCCCCTGATGATGCCCAAATGCTGGGTAATCTTGTATCCTTCTAAATGTGTGCTTGTTGTTACTAACATAATGGTATTGTTTTAGGTATTGATATATATTTACTAAGATGCATGTTTGCCTAAATTGTTACTACATAATGGGCGATTAGCTAAAAGCTCACGGAGTACAACAAACCGTGATAAATTAAGTAAAAATGGAATATTTATTACTATAATTATTATGGTAAATGGTTTGAAATAAGTTATTTATTAGTTAACTTAGTGTAACCAATTGATAAATTTGAAAAGCATGTAAAGGAGAGGAAATTATGAAAAAAGTTACTAAAAGTATTCAGCCCGATAAAGCTGAACTTAATGCTGAACAGCAGATGCATCACTCAAAAAAACCTTATCAAAATTACAAGCATTATGATACCACGCATGGCAGAGTTAACAAAAACCATTTCGGCATCAATCACGAGCCAGGCACTTTTAACTGGTGCTAATTATTGAGGTGAGATAGCTGATTAAGCTGAAATTAGTTTTGAACTATCCAACTTAATCAGAAAATCGGTTTTTAATTAACTCCAATCGGCTACGTTAAGCACTTCGGCCTGGCGCACAAATACCTTTGTGGTGAGTAAACGATGTGTTTCTTCATCCGGGTCGCCGCAACAATCGGCCAAAACAGTAAGGCGGTAATCCTTATCCGAAGCTTCACGCACGGTCGACAATACCACGCCGCTGGTAGCAATACCGGTTAATACCAGGTGCTGAACGCCCATTCCTCTCAAAACAACTTCCAGATCGCTGCCGGTAAAGGCGCTTACACGGCGTTTAACCACTAAAATATCGCCGTCCTGTTTAGCTACCGAAGCATCAACTGCCATAAACTCATCCATATTAATATTGGCGAAGCTATCTTTACGTGCCGAAAAGGTCTTGTTGTTTATGCTGACTTCCGGTGCCCCTTTTCTAAATCCTACTACTACAAAAATTACAGGTATTTCTTTTTGGCGGGCAATGGCTATTGCCTGGTTAACCTTATCCGTTAACGGTGCAAATTGCGGATAGTTGCCCAATATCCCGGTTTGCATATCCATAACCAAAAGTGCGGTGTTTTGAATGTTTTGTTCCATTGTATATTATTTATAGATGTTTTTAATTGCTTAATATTTCTTCTTCTAATTGTACTTTCTGTTTGCCTTTTTTTGCATCCTCATTTAAAAACTTAAAAAAGACGATGGCGATAGCAATGGAGATTATACCCTGACAAAACATAGTAGCAGGTGCACCTATTTGTTGTGATACAGCCCCTATAAGCAGGCTCCCTAAAGGCAACATGCCAAAATAGGCCATCGCCACAAAGCTCATTACCCGGCCCCTCATATTTTTATCGGAGCTTACCTGTATTAAGGTTATGCAAATGGTGGTTTGAGCCATCATGGCAAAGCCGCCTATGGTAGTAAATAGCATTGCGACCGGAAAAAAGCTGATGCGTGAAAATAGTATCAGGCAGAAACCGAAAATGAAAGTGTTGATCAGCAGTACACGTTTTAAGGATATTGAAGGCTTGATAGATGCCAGGAACATTGCCCCTGCAACTGCTCCCAAGCCGATGAAGCTATTGATATAACCGAAAGTTGCTGCGTTACCTTTAAATATAACCTTTGCAAATACAGGTAACAAAGTATTATAGGGCAATACCAGCAGGCTTAATATGGAAAGCATTAATATGACCATACCAATAGCCCGCGTGTTTTTAAGATAGGCGAAACCCTCTTTGAGGTCGGAATTGATTTTCTTTTTAACTGGTGATGGTACATATGGCTTCAGTTTCATTAATAACAGAGAAACCAATACGGCAACAAAACTCAAGGCATTTAAAAGAAAACAGATGCCCGCTCCAAATTTCAGCAATACTATGCCCGATAATGCCGGCCCAACCAAACGTGCTATATTATTCATTGACGAATTAAAAGCCAGCGCATTGGGCAAATCGGCCGGATCATTGATCAGTTCGTGTACCAGGGGCTGTCTCACGGGTACATCAAAAGCATTGATGATTCCCAATATCACACTTAATGAAAGTATCTCCCATATGGCAAAATGATGCGTAAGTACCAATATGGCCAATAAAACCGCCTGCACCAGCGATGCTATCTGTGTAATGAGCAGTACTTTATAGCGGTTATATCTATCTGATACAATACCGCCCAGCAGCGAAAAGAGGAACGACGGAAATTGAGAGGCAAATACCGTAACCCCCAGCATTAACGACGAATGAGTTATGGTATAAACCATCCAGCTTACGCCGGTGCGCTGCATCCAGGTGCCAATTAAAGATACCCCCTGGCCGCTAAAATACAACGCATAATTGCGGTTACGAAATGCCCTGAAAGTACTTACTTTGTCGCCTGCCATATCAGAATCAGGCATTATTCTTTGTCTTTCTCCTGGAACCTGATGCTGAGCATAATACCCATAGCTGCAATACCGGCAAAAAATATAATCAGTATTGGTAAGTATCCGGTAGCAACCTGTCCGGATTTGAACAGTAAGTAAGCAACGATCATATTAAACAGCGACCAAACCATGTTAACGGGTGCCGATGATAAGCCTTTACCCGGAGGCTTGGCAAACGGTGTTGGGCATTTATCGCCGCAGATGCCTTTTACAAAGTGAGGAATTACGTTAGCAGAAAAAGCGCCCGCAAAAAATGAAGCCAGATATTGATACCATTCCATAGTTTAATTTTGTTAAGTAATTGAATGGCTCAAAGATGAGGCAAATACGTGAAAAACGCCTGTGACCAAAATCACAATCGTATGGAGGGCTAATTGTTTTTTGCGCGGACGCGGCTCAGGGTCTCGCGGGTTACACCGAGGTAAGATGCCAGTTGCGATAATGACACTCGTTGCAGTAATTGAGGATTGTTTTTTTCGATGTGGCGGTAACGTTCCGCAGGTGTGTTGAGTTTAATCAGGTCACTATGTTCCTGTGAGGCTAACAATTGGGTAATGGCCAATCGGCGCACAAAACGGCTAACCTGCGGATAAACATCGTATTGTTCGGCAATCTCACGCATGTTAAAGATCCAAATTATGCTATCCTCCCCAGCCTCAATAATCATTTCAGAAGGTTGTCTGCTTCTGTAACTTCTTAAATTTGCAGTGAAATCACCTTCAAAAGTAAAGTTCATATTGATGGCAACGCCATCCCTGTCGTAATAAGTTCGCAAATAGCCGCTTTCAACCAGGTAAAATGCGCGGCACACTTCCCCTTGTTTTAGTAACTGCTCATTCTTTTTTAACTGAAGTTTTGTGGCGCAGCTCAACAGCAAAGCCAGTTCGTCTTCGGCTAAAGCAATAACAGGTTCAATATATGACTGAAGTGTTTTATAATCCATTAGCTTAAATAGAGCTTTGGCAAATATCTTTATTTTGATGGAATTTTTAGCGCTTAGTTGTAAGTGAGCTATCTGCCAAAATAAAAAACCGCCCCCTAATTGCTTAAGAGACGGTTGCGGTAGATGTAAATAAAACTAAACTTTATACTATGCAAAAAATGGTGTTACAATGTTTACAACGGTGGTCATATCCAGTGGCTCGTCAAAGGCTTCGCAAGCAACATTGTACGGAGTTGTGCTGCCGTAAGCTGATGCTAATGTGGTAACATCAACGCCGCCTTGCATTACATTGTTTTCGGCCGGGTAACCCGCAGCGCCTGCACCGTAATTTGCATTAATTGCGGCTATACCAGTATCATTTGACACCGATGCACTGCCTGTAATCCACGGCGTAATATTTGCGCCATAAGAAGCGCGGAGCGAGCGAATAGCCGATGCATGACGTGCTTCAACAGCATGTATCGACAAAGCTGCGGTTAATACAACCTGGTTACCCAGTAAATTAACCGCCTGGCCTTTGTATGCACGTACTCCCGTATCCTCAAATGCGTTCGCTACTGCTAAAAAAGTAGTATAATTTGATAATACGTTAGGGAAAGTGCCTTTAGCAGTTAAATCAAAGCTTGGTGATGCTATTGCAGCCGAGCCCAGTACCGATTTTAAAAAAGCTACGTGTTCGTTCTCATCGGCCTGAACCTGGTTAAAGTATAAAGTAGCATCGGCTGCAGGTATTAAACCTGATGATGCAGCTCCCTGGTTGTAAAAATATGATTCCAGGTACTCTAATGTTAAGGCGAAATTTAATACATCATTTACCGATGTTGGGGTTGATGATGCGCCATAAGCCTTTTTAAAAATAGTTGCTACAGCGAAGGGTAATGCTGCAACGGCAACTTTTGAACCAAAACTGGTTATATTTTTGATCGCATCACGACGGGGACTTACCCGCTCGTTGAATTCGGGATCAACTTTTTCTATTTCTTCTATTATTTTAAATAAGTTCATAATGATGCTGGTTTTAGGATGCTTTGTAATTATAACTTGCTGCGCTCACTTTTGTCTTTAAATAGGTATTAGCGATGGGCAATACCTGGGCTATGGTTAATGAATTATTTAAACCATTTGAATCAACCACATCGCTGCCTACGAAACTGCCGGGGGTAATCAAATCGCGGATAAGCGCTGCGTGGCGTGCTTCTACCGATACAATTTTGCCGGCAAGCGTAAGATAAGTTGGGTTCTGCAACAGGTATCCTGCGCCGTCGTAAGCCATTACTCCGGTATCTTCAAATGCTTTGGCCTGTGCCAGTACACTTGCACGGCTGGTAAAATTAATGGAGCTAAAATCAACTGTTAAAGCCGGGATGGCGCTTGTACCCAGGGCCGCTTTAAAGAAGTTGCGGTGCAAAATTTCATGATCCCTGATGGAAGTTAAGGCGGTTAGTTCAGCAGGGCTCATGCCACTATAGGGAGTAGCGATTACCTGGATGTAGAATGCGGCCTCTAATTGTTCCAGGGCATAGGCAAAGTTTAATATGCCTGTGTCCCCGGCGCCTACATCAATTCCGGCGGATGGTGGCGTAACCGGGTGATCTTTATGACAGGATGCTGCTGTAGCTACCAGCCCGATAGAGGCTGCTCCAATTCCCGCATAACGCAAAAATGACCTTCGGGCCATGCCGGGCCCGGCTGTGTTGTTTTCTGTTTCTGTTTTCATAAATGGGATAGATTAGTTTATGGATGGTGATTTATCATAGATACGTTGGCCGTTCTATCCTCGGTTTTTAAACTATTAATTTAAAAGCATTCTTCGAAGTTGTAGTGATATTCCTATTAGGAAAGTTGGGTGCCTGCAATACAGTTTTGGGTGCTGCTGATTTTGTGGGCGTTAGTAAATAAATTTGCTAACTATAAACATTGGAAGATGAAAAATCAGAATGGCGGTTAATTGGTCAATACAGCCGCTTACCTCCCATTTGTTAGTGTAGTCTATAGGGTTTGAATTTCTTACCAGATTAACATAATAAAGTTTATTAAGAATTTAAACAGGATTCAAAGCAATATTTCGTTGAAATGTGGAGTGATGAGCCGCGACTTCCATATTCTTTTTAGTGTATAGCATAATGGGAATCTAAAGAAACATTCGCTCTGACTATTAGTAAAGGTTGCAGTATTTGGATCTTTCCACAATAAATATTGCCTACAGCCAGTTGGGGCATCCCGAGGTTTAAGGGGTGTAAAGAGGTGATATATTAATGAGATATAAAACCATTATTGATTATGGCAAACAGCAGATAAATTTAAAAAACCTTTATTGTAATAGCGGGGCTTAATCTGCAATTTTAAACTCCTGCCGACATAAACGCATACTGCTTAACCCATAAATTACGAAGCAGGATAGCAACAGGATATAAACCACAGGGTGAAAAACGGGGTTAAAAAAATGGAAAACCCTTGCTATCTGGCAAATGCCGTTAAGTATAATGCCTATGAATATTAAAAGCGTAGACATGCTTTGCATTGAGCGCTTTACAATTGAACTCTTTCCCTCATCAGTTTTAATTATTAGTATTTTGGATTGATAAAAAAAATAAATAGCGGGCATAAACGCTGTGGCTATTAATCCAATTATTAGTACAAGAAATGTTATTTTATTTTGAGGTAGATAAAATCCGGTTATAACAAACAGCATGATTAGCAAGACGGTTTGCCAGTTTAAATAATATTTGATATTGGCCCAATGGAGCTTAGTTATTTTTTTGTAATAGGTTAATGGGTACTCCTTTATTATTTTTTTAAAAGTCCGGTAACCCTTAAAATGTGTTTCCACTAGCTCGTCAAAAACAAAAGCGATATTACGCTGATCGCCGTTTTCACGGGCAACTTCAATAGCTGTAATAATGTGATCTTTGATCTCATCATAAGGTTCCTGGTATATACTTTTAATGTCGTTTTTTAAACGATCGTTAATATAATCTAAATCAATGGCGGTTAATTTCATTTTACATGATGTTAAAATTTATCAGCAGCTAATATTAGGGCCTTGGTTCTTGCTAAATCATTTCTGTAGAACCTCGCTAATGATAAATTATACAAAGCGTAGAACAACAAAAATGAGGTTACAAATACAGGATAGTATATCAGGGGCAACCACAGATGGGGTAACATAAGCGGCAAGCAGGGTATTGTCACTATTACATTAATGGCACTCCCGGTTAATGAAGG
>JABDEQ010000066.1 GCA_013286985.1 Bacteroidota bacterium
CTTATCAGCCGGGTGTAAACTTTTTGACCGGCTCTTCCATCAAAAATGTTTTCAATACCTTCGCGTAAGCAAGCCTTAAAAAAATGATCCGATTTGTATTTTCCGCCCTGTTAATTTTTTGTACCGTAGCCGGGTTTAGTCAGAATTCAGCTATTCCTGCGCCCATACAGGTTAGTAAAACCAGCCAACTGATTTTGCGCGCTTACGCTGAAGGTGTACAGATTTATGTTTGCCGGCAGGATGCCAAAGATACCACGCACTATGTTTGGGTATTTAAAGAACCGCGCGCCGTTTTATATGCTGATAGCACCCATCATACAGTTGTTGGAAAACATTATTTCAATGCAGAAAACAATCCAACCTGGGAAACCAATAATGGCGCAAAAGTGAGCGGCACTAAAGTACAGCAGGCCAATGCCCCGGATAGCAATGCTATCCCCTGGTTATTGCTCAAAACCACCACACCCAACGCAACTGGTGTGCTGAAGTCGACCGCTTTTATTCAACGAATTTTTACTGTGGGTGGCAAAGCACCTGCCGCGGCGGACAAATCACAGCAGGGAAAAGCTGTGGAAATACCATATACTGCTGAGTATCTTTTTTATAGTGAAAAATAGGGTGTGTGGGAAGGTTACGGCATTGTATCTCCAACATGCCTTTCGTTATTTCGGCAAGCGTAAACGCATTGCTGGGCGGAGATATGAGCGTAAAATAGCAATGCTAAAAACTCACCACGCGTCTTTGCGAGGAACGAAGCAATCTATAAACTATACAAATAAAGGAGTAAAGCGTTGTTAAATGACGTACTGCAAAAGCATTTCGTTTAGCTGATTTTCCTTTGTAGAGATGGCTTTCCCGAAACAAGTTCGGGACAGGCAGTACCTCAATGACGATCGGTAATGATCCAGGACAAAAACCACCCGCCCGGCAAAGCATCCACGCTTGCCGAAATAACGATTGGGATCAAATAACAATATCAACCAACCTGTTTTTGCTCAGCCTATAAATACGACTGCAAGGTATGGGCACCGGATTTTTGGCGGAGCCGCATCAATGCCTTATCCTTGATCTGCCGTACCCGTTCACGTGTCAGGTGGAATTTCTCCCCGATCTCTTCCAGTGAATGCGCGGCAATACTGTTCAGTCCAAAAAACAAAACCAGTACCTGCTGCTCGCGCTCGGCTAAAGACCCAAGCGATTGCCTGATCTCCTGAGCCAGTGAATCAATCATCAGGTCACTATCCGTACCAGCATCCGTACTTTGCAAAACATCAAGTAAAGTATTCTCTTCCCCGGTAACAAAAGGTGCATCCATGGATATATGGCGGCCCGAATTTGACAGCGCATCCGCTATCTTTTCGGCGGTTGTTTCCAGGTCATCGGCAAGCTCTTCAGGTGTCGGCGGGCGTTCAAACTGCTGCTCCAGCCGCGAAGAAGATTTACGTATCTTACTTAACGAGCCTACCTGGTTAAGCGGTAAACGCACGATCCTGGACTGCTCCGCGACTGCAGAAAGGATAGACTGCCTTATCCACCACACGGCATATGATATAAATTTAAAACCTTTGGTTTCGTCAAAACGTTTCGCTGCCTTAATCAGGCCGAGGTTGCCCTCGTTGATCAGGTCGCCCAGGGTCAGGCCCTGGTTCTGGTACTGTTTAGCAACCGATACTACGAAGCGAAGATTCGTTTTGGTTAGCCTTTCTAAAGCTGCCTGGTCGCCTTCACGTATCTTTTGCGCCAGAATTACTTCCTCTTGTGCGGTGATCAAATCGACCTTGGCTATTTCACTTAAATATTTATCTAACGACTGCGATTCGCGGTTGGTAATGGATTGGGTAATTTTGAGTTGTCTCATGCTTTACTGCAAAGATACATCAAATTAAGGCTAATAGAGCAATTTCCGATTGCCGGCCTCTATATATCAGGGTGATAATGACCTGCAAATGTTTAAATGTCTTTGTTTAGGTGTGAAAAAAGATGGTGGTTTACCTTAAGATCATAATTTCGGCCGCTCGGCAAAGCGCCCGCGCTTGCCGAAATAGGAAAAAGCTTTTGGAAAGATATGATTGTTAAAACTATCCCACCAACGAAGTCTTTCAAATTACTTAGGCAGACAATCCTTTTTCTCAGTTGCTTTTGCCAAAATCGGATCGGCCGAATTTTGCGTTATTTCCTAGCAAGTGATTTTATTTGCATAGCCCGCCTGTGTACTCACTACGCTAACAAAGTTTGCTTTGCCCTCAACTACCGTAATTTTTAAAGGGGGTGATTTTTTGCCGTTTGATATGCCACCACTAACTACACTAACCGTATGATCGCCTACGGGTAAATCATGTATGGAAAACGATTTGTTTTTAAGCTTGCGGGTTAACGTATCATCAATATAAAATGAGTAATTAACAGCCGAACCGGTGTACCCTGTGTATCTGATCAAATAAACCTGCCCCGTTTTTGTCTGTGAAAAAGTGCTGAATGACGTTATTAGAAACAATACTAATAATGGAAATAATTTAATTGCTTTCATACGCGTATGGTAAATTTTATTTTAATTGATGGAACAGAAATATGGCAATTTGGTTCAAATTAAATTAGCAAATCGCTTTTCGTCCACCCGGCAAAGGAATAGTTTTTCACTTTGTTGGCGAAAAGGCTTGATCCCTGGCATTGTACCTTTAACAAACATTTCGTTATTTCGGCAAGCGCGGACGCTGTGCCGGGGCGGAGAAAGCAAATAGGGAACGCCTAATCAAATAAATCCTTATGCTGTTGCAGCCATTTCCGTGTTGCCCATTTAGCACAGCGTTCATCTATCATATAATAACGCGACCAACGCGTTTGCCAGTAACCAAATATCAAATACTTCCGTGTGTATTGCCATCTCAGGTTCTTTGGTGGTCTATGATGCAGCGTATCCTGGGGCTCATATTCCTCGCTTTGTCCATTCTTTATTGCGTACAACTTATGTCCTTTAATGATTAAACTATCAGCTCTTACGCTTATAGCATGCTCGAAGTATTTGTTGCCTGTTACGCTAGTATCTTTAGTGAAAGTAAGCAGCAATGTATCCCGGCTTAAGCGATAACGTCCAACAGCTTCATCACCAATCAGGTCATATGCGTATCTAAACTCAAAGGTTGAGTCCGGCTTGAAGTACAGGTGTGTTAACTCGTTAATTCTATCATCCACATAGCGCTTTGCCAATATGGATTGTCCTTTTATAAGGCTTGGTAATAGTATAATGATAAAAAGTGAGTATTTAGGCATGCACTAAACTAGCAAAACCCTTGCATTTTGCCAAACTTGCGCGCCGTTCAAACCCGCCCGGCAAAGCGTCCACGCTTGCCGAATTAACGGCAGGTTTTAAGATGACTTATTTAACCTGGTAGCAGAGTTGAAGCACTGGTTTAAAAGACAAACTATTGTATATTGGCTGTGACTAAAACCCGATTAATGAAGTATTCTGCACCTACCGAAGCGTTCAGTGCGACTCCCACTCATTCACACCAAATGAAACAAGTAGTTATATATAGCTTAAAGGTTTGGCTAACGACGTCCGTTCTGTCGCCTGTCCTGATTACGGCAGTACATTTCTACTTCTTGTCATTGAACAACTATGATCCTTTTCGCAATGCAGTAATTTACAAAAAAGAACTGCTACGGTTATTAAAATCGATAGCTGGATCCTGGATTGTTTTTTTGCCTATGGCGTTGGGGCTTTATTACGCTGTGCTTTTACTAAGCAAAAGATCAATTAAGTTGCTCTACATTAAAGCCTGTTTATCTGTAATAGGAGTTATACTTGCTGTTCTCCTTGAAGTTATATTACTGTTGTTCTACCTGCTTTCCGCAAATCCAGATAGCGCAGCCAAAACAATTACCCTAATTATTACTGTCCACTTAATGGTCTGTAATGCCTTATCAGTAGTAGTCTGTATTTGGTTTTATAAGCTTACACCAACTACAAATACCAATTTAAAACAAACAATACCCAACTAAGCGTTAGTGCTTGCCGAAATACCTAAAAGCTCGTTAACTGACTCTTTGCCTAGCTATGATGCTTCTCGCAGAAGATTTCTCCTCGGTACCCTCGTTCGAAATGACAAGGGGGCATAAGGCATCTTTATCCCTTTTGCCCAAAAACAAACCAGGCATCTCTCCATAATGCCTGGTTTGTGACTGACCTTAAGAACGACTGAAGATTTTTGTGGCCGCTATGAAGCATCGTCAACACGCTTATCTTGTGCTTCCTTTTTGCGGGGTTGTTTTGATGGACCTGTACTGCTGCCAAAACGATAGGCAAAACTCAGAGTGGCCCGGGAACTTATAGTGTGGCGTTCAAAATCGAGCAATAAATCATCACTGCTTCTTAAAAAGGCCCATTTCCGGCTGTTAAAAATATCGTTGGCATTAAAACTAAACGATGCCCTGTTTCCAGGCAGATCGTATTTGGCAGCGGCATCCAGTCCAAATGCTGCGCGGTTTTTGTCCTGCACCACTATATCCGGCGCGCGGTAATCTGCATGGATTTGCACTTGCAGCCTTTGCAGCGGCGTTACATTGCTGGTTATGTTGGCGTTCCAGCTTAGTGATGTGTTTTGGGCGATACCAAATTGTGGAGCTGCGTCATTATCCCGCTGAAAAATATTGGCATTGGCAGTAAAGTCCCACCCCTTAACCATGTTAAAATGGCCAATCAGTTCAATCCCGGTAGTGGTTGATCCTTTTAAATTCTCAGATGTGGTGGTCACTACGCCATCAACCGGGTCGCTCTCAATGTGCTTTATCACATTATTGATGCGGTTGTAATAAATGCCCGAAGTAAAGGAAATATTTTGCCAGGTTTTGTTGTAGTCCAGCTCCAGCGAGTTGATGCTTTCGGGCGTTAATGCAGGGTTACCCCTATCATAATTTACCGGGTCGGAAAAATCGATGGCCGAATTCAATTCCCGCGCCCTTGGCCGCGAAACCCGGTTGCTATACGTAAATTGCAGCTCTGCATCGTTCGGGAGTTTTTCCGTCAGCAAAACACTTGGGTATAAACCCACACTGGGCACTTTTACGGGTTCGGAAAATGGATTATTATTGGCATCGTAACTCATATAAGTGGCATTAAGGTGGCTATCCTCACCCCTTAAACCTAACTGATAGCTAAAATTGGCCAGCTGATTCTGATAATTTACATAAAGAGCATGCACCTGGTTATTGCTGCTGAAAAAACTGGTAAACGCATAAATCGGCGCCTCGCCCGTTCCGGTAACACTATAGGCGTACTGATCATTATCGCCCAAAGTGATCTGACTGCGGTAGCCTGCTGAAAATTGCCCGGTTTTGCCCAACGGTAAAACATAATCGGCCTGAATATTATAATTGGTAGCCTTGTTTCTGATATCGCTTATCAGGGGCGTATCAATTAACGACACGGGCAGTCCGTTAATGCTGTTAAAATGGGTTTCATATTGCTGCCAGTTTTTGAAACTGCCATAGGCGTATGAAAAGTTAAAGGAAAGTTCCTCTTTGGGTTTTTTAAACCGCTGAGTGTAATCCAGGTCCAGCTCATAGCTATTGCCATTATTATTGATCGTGTTATACCGGTTACTGGTGTTTAAAGGCGCGCCGTTATCCGCTAAATTATCGATAGTTAAAGTCTCATTGCGATGCGTATTGCGCGAGTTTAAACTAGCGGAAATACCCAGCGTGCTTTTTCGCGAAAACGAGTAATCAATCCCTCCCTTTAAAAACTGGATCTTGTTGCGGGTAACAGACGGAAACGTTTCATTGGAGTAACGAACGGAATCCGTCGGCTGTAAAAACGTCATATTCTGTATGCCGTTACTATACGTATTTCCATTTTTGAGGCTATAGTTGCCGTACAGGTTCACATTGCCGGTTTGGTAACTCAAATTGGCACTGCCATTATAATTATCGTTAGTGCCTCCGCCAAGGTTTACGGAACCATTTAAGCCCGGTTTACTGTTCTTTTTCAGGATGATATTGATAATCCCCTCGCCATTAGCATCGTATTTGGCCGGTGGATTAGGGATTACCTCAATAGTTTCAATAGCGCTGGCCGGGATGGATTGCAATATCTGGGCAACATCACCATCCCCAATAACGGAAGGTTTGCCATCAACCAGTACTTTAACACCAGAAGCCCCCCGGAGGCTGACATTACCGTTGCCGTCAATTTGCAGGGTAGGCACGTTTTGCAATAAATCTGCTGCGTTACCGCCCTTGCTTACCAGGCTCTGGTTAACCGCAAATACTTTTTTACCGTCGATGTTTTGCAATGCTTCCTTTTTTGCGGTAACCTGCACCTCTTTCAGAGCGTTGTTTTTTGAGGCGGTCAGCAGCAAATCGCCCAAATTTAAATTACCGGTTGCCGGGTTGATTGTAATATCGGCCTTAACAATATCCTGGTAGCCCACATACCTTATCCGCAGTATAAACGTGCCCAACGGCAGATTTTCCAGCACAAACTTGCCGTTGATATCTGCCTGCGTTCCTTTAACCGGGGTTTTATTATGCTGATCGGTTAAAGTGACAGTAGCGTACGCAATATTTTCATGGGTAACAGAATCTTTAACCCCGCCCGTTATTTTTCCGTTACCCTGACTATAAACCGCAACATTAATCAGCAGCAATATGATTGTTGCGATATTGAATTTAAGTATTTTCATTCCGGTTTATTCGTTCTAGCGGTTTTGCTGCGCGGGTATAAAAACCGTAACGTTTTCCCACATTAATGAAAACCCGTCTGAGGCAATATTATAAGTCAGCATTTCCTGTCCGGTATTTTGTGTATGCGCTTCTGCATTTACACGGATTTGATCCTGGGTTTTATCATATTTGAATGCGCCCCACTGGTTGGGTACTTTGTTAAAAATGGCAATCCATTGGCCGGTTTTATTGGGGATCAGGAAAAAGCCATATTTACCGGCCGGCAATACCTGGGTGCCGATTAGCAGATTTTTGTCTGTTTGAAAGGTAGTGGCCTCATTAGCCCCTGCGCGCCAAACGGTATCATAGGGCACCAATGCACCCCATATTTTGCGGCCCTTAACCGATGGGCTGCTATAATTTATGGTGATGGTGGCTTTATTGATCATTCCGGTAACCGTTTCGGGCGGACTTACACGGGGTTTGTCTTTCTGTGCATAAGCCGGAACTGATAGCGCTACTGCCAGCAAAAGCAGGACGATGTTGGTGGTTTTTTTCATAATAGTAATTTTTAGTGTACTCAAAACTGTTACTTGCAAACAGGTTTAAATAATCAATTCGACAGCAGGCGTTTTATTTCCAACCGGTGAGGCCAATTATTCGGCAACGTAATTTTTGGGGCTGTTTTGGGCAGCCATGTGTATTTTTAGGGTAATTGCAGAGAATAAGCCGCTAAGTGCATAAAGGAGTGCCCGAAAACCGAAAAGGTTGGTACTTTTGAATATGACTGGACCTGTCGCAATGATTCTGGTCCGGCTCATCATTTTAAAAAACAAAAAAAGCCGATGAGTATATTGAAGTACAGGCCGGGGATTATTCAGCTCCAGGTGCTGATTTGGGTGGCCGTGCTGTTGCTGATCTTTTTTTCGCTGCTGCCGATGGATGGATGGCAGAAGTCTGCTATTTATACCTTTGTTAACACCCTGTCCTACGCTGTTATTATTTACGGAAACATACTGGTATTATACCCTGTGTTTTATCAAAAAGGGAAATTTGTTTGGTATGGCATAACGGTAGCGCTTTTTTTGGTTGCAACCGGCGTTTTAAGGGGATATATATCCATCCTGCTTTATGAGTATTTTTCATTGATGAAACCATGGCCTGTAGATTTCCTTGTACTGTTAGGTTATGTTCCGGGCGGCGTACTCATTTATTTGCTCAGCCTCATTTTTCGTATCGCCATTGCCTATTTTGGCTTGAAGCAGCAAACCGAAGAAATTCTATTGCAGAAAAGCCAGGCCGAGCTGGATCTGCTTAAATCGCAGGTGCAGCCACATTTTCTTTTTAACGTGCTCAATAACATTTACTACCGGGTTTATAAGGTTGATCCGGCTTCGGCTGGATTGATTGAACGCCTGTCGGACATTATGCGTTATTTTGTTGACGAAAGCCCTAAAGATGTGGTGCCCGTAGCTACCGAAGTGGCCTTTATTGAAAATTATATGGCGCTCGAAAAAATCCGCATCCGGCATGGTGCCAATATCGACTTTGAAAAAGTCTATAACCCGGAGCTGCGCATTCCGCCCATGCTGCTCATGACCTTTGTAGAAAACATATTTAAACATGGTATCGATAAATCGCTAAAGCAAAACCAGGTGCACATTTCATTGATCCAGCAAGATGGCTACCTGCTTTTTAAAACCAGCAACCGTAAGGTTGACCCTGCAACCGGCGATCAGCCGGGCGGGTTTGGTATAGTAAATTTAACCAAACGGCTGAAGATGTTATACGGCTCCGAATTTGAACTTAGTGTTGATGACCAGGGCGAATTGTACACAGCCTTTTTAAAAATCCCGGTGTGATGAGTTTAAGCTGCATAATTATTGATGATGAGCCCGACGCCATTGATTTGGTGGAGCTGCTGATTGGCCAAAGTACCACATGGGCGCTCAAAGCCAAGTGTTATGATGCCCTGGAAGCGCTGGCCTTTTTAAAAACCAACCAGGTTGATTTTATTTTTCTGGATATTAATATGCCCAAGCTAACAGGCATGGAGCTAGCCACTTTATTGCCGCCCCAAACCAAAATTGTTTTCACCACTGCCTATTCCGAATACGCGGTAGAGAGCTATGCTTTTCAAACCATTGATTACCTGCTCAAGCCCATCACTCTGAAACGTTTCCTGGCATCGGTACAAAAAATAGAACAGTATTTTTCAAAACACGAACCCGGTCAGCTGCCGAATACGGAACACAGTCCGGAGTTCTTTTTCGTGAAATCGGGGAAAACGTTCAGGAAAATAATACTGAAGGATATTCAATATTTTGAGGGCGAGAAAGACTATGTAAAACTGGTTAAAGGCGAAGAACAATTCCTGATTTACCGCCGCTTAAAAGATATTGAAGAACAATTGAAACCGCCATTCATCAGGGTACACAACTCCTATATCATCAATTACGAACAACTCAGCAAAATTGAGGACAACCATATTTATATTGCAGATAAACGAATCCCCGTAAGTGAAAAATTTAGGGAGCGGTTTATGGAGGTGATTAATAAGAATAAGTTTTAAGAGAGCCTGTCCTGTCCCGCAAATATATAACACAGAAAGGGACAGCCGGGTCACGCAGAATCACACCATATTTGTAAATCAACAAGTTAACCGATCTGGTGGGACAAGTTGGGACAAATGGGACAAAAAACGTGTGTCTCGTCCTAAAAAAGTTTACACTTGTTGGGACACGTTAGTCCGGATACACGTTAGTCCGGATTTATAATCCCGGACTAAAATAAGCGGGGATTTGCAATCCCCATAACAAACAAATTAATTCAGCACAATTACATCCAGCAAACCTGTATGCTCCCCGGCATATTCAGCGGCAGAACTTAAAACATAATCTTCGGCTCTGTAAACAATTCCGGCTTCTACCGGGTTTTGGTGGATATAATTAATTTTCTGATCAATGAATTTCCCGCTGGTTAGTTCAATCGGATGTAATCCATCCTGCCAAAATTTGTAGTCCTTTATTTTGGGATTGTATTTTCCTGCATATTCAAATTGCTTTAAAAGCCATTCTTTCCTGCTTTCAGCAATTTCACTTATCATTTTGACGATTTGTTTAGATGTAAACTTTTTAAAATCGCGCATTACATCAGAAAGTGTATGATCTGCCGTCTCACTAACAGCCACTACTAAATGCAAATGACTCGACATTAAACACCACGCGAAAATTTGAAGACCCTTTTTTTGCTGACAATGCTTTAAAGAATTCACTATTACTTCGCTTAATTCCTTCCTTGTAAAAACATCAATCCAATTAACAACTGTTATTGTTAAAAAATACTTCTCGCTTGTAGTAATGGTATATTTAAAACCCATAGCTAAATATAGAATTCCGTTTCGTGGATTACAAATCCACAAGCTTTTGGTCGGGGATTATAAATCCCGACCAACGAAAAATTATAACGCCCCACCAACAACGTGTCATCATCGTTTCGCCCCTATCAATTTCTTGTTTTGCTTTAATAAAGTATATTTATACTATTTCATCCATATTGTAACCTTATGCTCGTCCGTAGGTTTTTTGCTGTAACTGTTGTGTTTTTCTCCCTGTCACCATCCTTTATTTATGCCCAGGAAGGAAGAGTTCGCGATATTCGTCTTTCTCATGCAGATAGTCTGGCCCTGCAAGTAAAATACGATGGCAATATTGTAAGCCTTACAAAACAGTTAACGGCTCGCTATACAGATGAAGTATTAAAAGCCAGGGCTATCTTTATATGGATAACCGGCCATATCGCCTACGACTATAAATATTATAATCGTCATGCAGATCGGGGCGAAGATCCTGTAACTTTCGATTGTCCGTCGGATGATACGCTGGCCTGTATCATAAAAGAAAAAGTATGGGAAAACGAATACATCAACAAAGCACTTGACAAAGAGCGGGCCGTTTGCCAGGGCTATGCTATGCTTTTTAAAAGAATGTGTGACATTGCAGGCCTGCATGCCGAAGTAATCCCGGGCTACACCCGGACGGAATATTACGAAGTTGGCACACCCGGTGAATTAGATCATGCCTGGAATGTGGTGCAGTTAAATGGCAACTATTACTTGCTGGATGCAACCTGGGCGGCAGGTTTTTGCTTAAAAGATGATAACGATAAACTAACCCATTTTGTAAAACATTTCGATGATTATTACTGGTTAACGCCGGCTGAAGAATTCGCTAAGAATCATTTTCCATTAGATCCCAAATGGGTACTTATACCCAGGTACACAAAAGAAACATTTTCAGCAAATCCGTACTATAGTCCGGATGATATCGGCGACATTAAAGTACTGGCCCCTGCCTCTGGATTAGTAAAAGCTAAGAAAGGCGATACTATACGTTTTAAATTAAAATACGCGGGATATATCAGACAGCTGCAGATTAACACAAATATTTTCACAAACCCGGATATTTATTACCATGTCTTTGATTGCAAGCGTTGCTTTCCGCGAACAGTTACAGATACCTTAGCCATCAAAAAACAACAATATATCCCATTTAGCCGGCAGGACGATACGTACGATTTTGTTTATGTGGTGAGAGATTACACGCTGGAATATATGGATATTATGTTTGACAGGCGTAGGATATTACGATTTAAGGTTGCTGATAAAAGATAATTAAAACACGTATTACTATCTCACGTCACGTTAGTCCGGATTTATAATCCCGGACTAAAATAAGCGGGGATTTGCAATCCCCACAACTAAATATAGAATTCCGTTTCGTGAATTACAAATCCACAACGTTTGGGTCGAGGATTATAAATCCCGACCAACGCTTATCGTTGGCCGGGAGAGTGATTTATTTCGATACGCTATAACAGTTCCTTTGTTATCCAGGCAGTAAATTCGGCAATTTTTATTCCTAAATAAAATTCGCTTGCACTAAATGGATTGCCGTTAAAGTCAGCTATGCCGCTTCCCTCGCCTTCGGGCGGCCGATGGTTTACATCAATGGAGTATCTCCAATATTCCGCATGATTTGTCCATTCTTCCTGATTTACCAATTCTGGCGAACCAGCCCAAAGGTTCCAGGTTAAAATATTTTTTTCCTGTAGCAAATTGCCCGATCCTAAATTGAAAATTTCCATCACCCAGCTGTTAAACTCATCCACTTTTGGATCAACTTTATCAATCGCTCCTATCCGCACAGCTAAATTCGCAACGGCCCACGCATAGTCGCGCCAGTGCTTGGTCCGGTCGGGAAAAGGATAATTGGCGCGCTCGCCCATGCGCACGTGGATGTCGCTTTCTCCGTTCTCATCAGTTGCATTTATCCTGATACCTTTAGATTTACTGAGCGGCAGCTTGTTTGACCACTTATTATCCAATTTTACAAGCTGTTGCCAAAACCACCCGGCATTACTGTCCGGGCTAAACCAAATTGTAGGTTTAATAGTTATATCTGCTGCAAATAATTCTTTTGCGGACGCACTTTCATTAATCCAGCCCCTGTTTCCAGTAACTGTAACTTCAATATTCATCGTAGCACCCAGTGTTTGAAAATAAACACCCTGCTGAGGACATATAATGGACCAAACCCTTCCTTTGTCATCATACCCGAGCCTGGATATATCCGGCGCAAACATCTGGAACATCCTTGTTTTAGGGTCGCCCGGAGTTGTTTCCCAGCTAAATTCGGGCCATTTGGCTCTTAACATGCGGGTAATGTTTGGAATATGATCCAAATTTTTTTCAAAAGGCAATGATGAAAGAAGCTTTGAGTTTGGATAGGGTTGTTTGGGTGGATGTTCCGAAAAACCACCAATCCATCCTGCCGGGATGAACGACGGTTGTTGACCGATGTCGGCGTTGTGATTTTGTTCCATGATTAAAGGTTTAGTGCCAAAAGCATCACTAAGATCACTAATAATTAGAATATTACAAAATTTATTGAACATTTGCGGGATTACAAATCCCCAGCCAACGAAGAGAATATGATCGATTATTTTAAAACATTAATAAGCCATTTTTCTTTATTAGGAAATAAAAATTAATCCAATCCCAAAAAACATAAAAGCAATGAAGGCAATTAAATTATTTTCGATGTTAGCATTCTTCCTTACCGCCTCGTTCGGTGCATTTTCGCAAACCAAAACAGGACAGGTTTATTTGATCCGCTATACCGGGTATACCGGCTCGGCGGTTAATTATTCTTTTTATATTGACGATACGTTGACCTGCAAGCTTAAAAACAAATCGTTTTCCGTACACGATTTAAGCGTGGGCGATCATACCGTGAGTGTAGTTAGCGGCGGCATCTCTAACGGAAAAAAATCACCGCCTTTAACAATAACGGTGGTTGAGGGCAAAGCAAACTATGTTAGCGTTGTGAGCACCCAAAGTGGTTATGTCAACAAAATTACCTGCCAGGAAATCACCAAAAATTCAGCTGATCCGGTGTTGGGAAAATCTACCGAAAAAAAGAATTGCCTGTCTCAATAATAAAACCCCGGCATCAAAACAGCTCTATTTAAAATATCCCTGCTTTATCCTAACTTAGATGGAGTTATCAGCGACGCATGCATTATAAAGAATTTGCTCCAACGGGCTTGTTAAAAAATTATGTACAATGCTATTTTGTATGCGAAACCGATACCGCCGTTTTTGCTGAGGACAAAGTTTTTGCGACGGGCGTTATCGAAATTATGTTTAATGTAGGGGCTGATGGCCCGCAACAACTTAAAAACGGCGATTTAATAAGGCAGCCCGATATTCAATTGTGGGGGCAAACTATTCATCCTTTTAATTTTGTTTCTTTCGGTAAGCATGCCATGTTCGGCATCCGGTTTTTTCCGCATACCGCCGCTTGTTTTTTTAATGAGCGGATAGAAGAATTTAACAACCAGGTAATTGACTTTAAAGACATTGGCGGTAAAGAAACTG
>JABDEQ010000067.1 GCA_013286985.1 Bacteroidota bacterium
AAAAACCGGGACTTTTTGCTTTATAGTGATTTTATGAAGACAGAACAACCAAGAGTTGCCATACAAGGAATCCGGGCCTCCTTCCACGAGGAAGCAGCATTTAAATATTTTGGAGAAAACATCCAGACTATTGAGTGTAATTCCTTTAAACAAACATTTGAGGCATTGCAAAATAAAGATGCCGATTATGTGGTGATGGCTATTGAAAACAGCATTGCCGGCAGCATATTACCCAATTACTCCCTGCTGTTGAGCTATGCTTTTCCGGTGGTTGGCGAAATTTACCTGCCCATTCAATTGCATTTAATGGCTTTGCCGGGTGTAAAATTTGAGGATATAAAGTATGTAACCTCCCACCCTATCGCTATCCGTCAGTGTGTTGATTTTTTTGACGAATACCCGCACCTGCAAATTGTTGAAAGCAGCGATACTGCCGCTTGTGCCAAACGCATCCGCGATGAGCAGCTTACCGATACCGTTGCTATTGCCAATACTTTAGCGGCAAGGCTTTATGGTTTGGATGTTTTGGAGCGCCGCATAGAATCGAACAAGAAAAATTTTACCCGCTTCCTGATTCTTACCCATCATGATAATGTGGTAAAAAGGCAGCCCAATAAAGCCTCGCTTTGTTTCCAGGTGAGTAACAAAGTAGGTGCATTGGCAAAAGTGCTTAATATTTTTGCCGAGGAAGGCGTTAATATGAGTAAAATACAATCGATGCCTATTTTGGGAAAACGCAATGAATATAATTTTTATGTAGATATTGAATGGGAAGAACCTAAACAATATGACAACTCCATCAGGCAAATTTTAAAATACACCCATAACTTCAACATTTTGGGCGAATATGAAAGGCATGATGAAGACAGCGCGGTTCCGAAAATCATCAAAACCGAACGTGTACCAAGAACTTATATCAACATTAAAAAAATAGGAACCTGATGCATGATTCGGGGAAAACCGGAAGCCGGGTATCCGAAAGAATAACAGAACATTAATTAAAGAGAAAAATAACACAAAATTAAACAAAACAAACTGCCGGACTTTTCCGAATTTCGGACTATAAAAAACAAAAAAATGAAACTTGATTTAAACATACAACCGCTTAGCTCATGGATGAAAATCACCAGCGAACCTTTAGTAATAGCGGGTCCTTGCAGTGCCGAAACTGAAGAGCAACTAGTAGCCACAGCTCATTTATTAGCAAAAACAGGCAAAGTATCAGCTTTACGTGCCGGTATCTGGAAACCACGTACCCGTCCGGGTGAGTTTGAAGGCATTGGCAGCATCGGTTTGGAATGGTTAAAACGCGCAAAAGACGAAACCGGTTTACCAACTGCAGTTGAAGTAGCTACCGCTAAACACGTTGAAGAAGCATTAAATGCAGGTGTTGATATTCTTTGGGTAGGTGCACGGTCAACCGCCAACCCTTTCACCGTACAGGAAATTGCTGACGCCCTTAAAGGTGTTGATGTTCCGGTAATGGTTAAAAACCCGGTAAACCCTGATCTTTCATTATGGATAGGTGCCTTGGAGCGTATCAACAACGCAGGTATCACCAAACTGGCGGCTATTCATCGTGGTTTTTCATCACACGAAAAAAGTGCGTTCCGTAATGAACCGATGTGGGATCTGGCCATCAGCTTAAAAACACACGCGCCGCACCTGCCATTGATCAATGACCCAAGCCACATTACCGGCAACCGCGATTTGATTGGTTACATTTCACAAAAAGCGCTTGATTTGGATATGCAGGGATTAATGATTGAATCACACATCGATCCAAGTGTTGCCTGGACAGACGCTAAACAACAAGTAACGCCTAATGCCCTGGTTGACATTATTGAACACCTTGCCTTACGCAAACCAGAAGTTAAAGGCACCGAATTAAAAGACAAATTGGCTGAACTACGCAACCAGATTGATAAAATTGATGACCTGGTGATTCAGAAAATGGCCGAGCGTATGAAAATTGTTGAGCAGATTGGCACTTACAAAAAAGATAACAACATCACCATTTTACAGGTTAGCCGTTGGGACGAAATTTTGAGAAAAGGCATTAACTACGGTAAAGCATTAAAACTGAGCCCTGAGTTTACCGAGAAACTGCTGGAACTGATCCATAGTGAATCGATCCGTAAACAAACCGAGATCATGAACAAAGATCAGGCTGGTCAGGCTGCTGAAAAATTAACACACGCATAAATCGCCTCACCCTGTCCTCTCCAAAGGAGAGGGTTCTGAAGAAGCGCGAAGTTAAAATCCTTTCCTTTGGAGAGGATTTAGATAAGACAAAGAACTCTTTTAGCCCCTCTACTTTGGAGAGGGGTTGGGGTGAGGCTAACACAACACAAATGAAACATAACAACATCATCCTTACCAAAAAAAGCAAATCAGTAAAAGGCACGGTACACCTCACCGGTTCAAAAAGTGAGTGCAACCGCGCCCTCATTATTGAAGCGCTGAGCCACGGTAAGGTAAAGGTTGAAAACATTTCGGATGCTGCTGACGCGGTGACTTTGGCGGAAGTCCTTAGTCCTAAGTCGGTAGCCCTAAGTCAAAAAGGCTCAAGACTTGAGACTCAAGACTTAAGACTCGTAAACATCGGGCCTGCCGGTACAGCGATGCGCTTTTTAACTGCGTATTTTACTTTGCAGGATGAAGAAGTGATACTAACAGGCAGCGAGCGCATGAAACAACGCCCTATCGGGGTTTTGGTTGATGCCTTGCGCCAACTGGGTGCGCAGATTGAATACGTGGAGAACGATGGATTCCCTCCGATAAAACTGAAAGGCAGCCTGGTGCAGCTTTCTAATAAGGTCAGTATAAAAGGAAATATAAGCAGTCAGTATATTACTGCATTGTTGCTTATAGCTGCGCGGCTGCCTTTCGGTTTGGAACTGCACATTGAAGGCGATTTAACTTCGCGCCCGTATGTGGAGATGACTTTAGCCATGTTACAATCGGCAGGTATTCAGCATACCTGGAATGATAACGTAATCAGCATTGTAAAACAGGATTTCAAAGAGACATCATTACACGTTGAACCGGATTGGAGCGCAGCATCTTACTGGTATGCCATTGCTGCTTTAGCCGATGAAGCCGAACTGTTTTTACCCGGCTTAACACAATACAGCTTGCAAGGCGATAGTGTGATTACCGAGCTAATGGCTAACTTTGGTATTACATCACAATTTAAAGATGGTGGCGTGTATCTGCAAAAGGAGCCTAAACCATTGGGCCGCAAAATATTCGATTTAAAAGAATGCCCCGATCTGGCTCAAACAGTTATTGTTGTTTGTGCCGCACTGGGCCATGAAGCTACCTTTACCGGACTGGAAACTTTAAAAATTAAAGAAACCGACCGCGTAAAGGCCCTGCAAAACGAATTAGCCAAAATGGGTGTTAAGCTGATAGAAAAAGGGCAAGTTTACAAGCTGGATTGCAGCGAAAAATTCATCCCGGAAAAAATATTCATCAACACCTACGAGGATCACCGCATGGCCATGGCCTTTGCACCATTGGCGCTGGTAATACCCGAATTGGAAATTGAAGATGAAAAAGTAGTAGAAAAATCATACCCCGCGTTCTGGACCGATTTGGAAAAGGTGGGATTTGACGCTAAAGTAAAAATATAACCGCATAGCGATGGGTTTAAAACCCATCGCTATAAAAAAATAATCCGCACATTTGCACACCAGCAAATCTGCACATCTAAAAATCATGGCAGGCAATTCATTCGGACAAATATTCAGGATAACCACCTTTGGAGAATCACACGGCGAAGCCATTGGTGTAATTATCGACGGCTGCCCGGCACAGTTAGCTGTTGATCTGGATTATATTCAGGGCGAACTGGATAAACGTAAACCCGGTCAGTCTAAAATCACTACGCAGCGTAAGGAAAGCGATACGGTAAAAATTCTTTCGGGCGTATTTGAAGGTAAAACAACCGGAACACCCATTGCCATGATTATACCGAATGAAGATCAGCGATCTAAGGATTATAGTCATAATGTGGATGTATTCCGTCCGTCTCATGCCGATTATACTTATCAAACTAAATATGGTATCCGCGATCACCGCGGCGGTGGTCGTTCATCGGCCCGAGAAACCGCCGCGCGTGTGGCAGCAGGCGCACTGGCAAAACTATTACTAAAAACGCAAGGTATTGAAATTGTTGCCCACGTAAGCAGCGTAGGTAAAATAGATTCGCCGAATGTTGATTTTAGTAATCCTGTGCAGTTTATTGAAGAACGCGAAAAGAATATTGTCCGTTGCGCCGATCCGGCAACAGCTGAAGAAATGATCGAATATATCGATGGCATCCGCAAACAGGGCGATACTGTTGGTGGTAAAATAAGCTGTTATATAAAAAACTGTCCCGTTGGCCTGGGCGAACCTGTATTTGATAAACTACATGCCGATTTAGGCAAAGCCATGCTCAGCATTAACGCAGTACATGGCTTTGAATATGGATCAGGCTTTGCCGGAAGCGAAATGCATGGTTCTGAGCATAACGATATTTTTGTAAAAAATCATTTGGGTCATATTGAAACCCGCAGCAATTTTTCGGGCGGTATACAGGGTGGCATCAGCAATGGCATGCCTATTGAATTTAAAGTAGCCTTTAAACCGGTAGCCACCATAATGCACAACCAGCAAACGATAGATAGCGAGGGAAACGCTGCCGAAATATCAGGCAAGGGCCGTCATGATCCTTGTGTTGTACCACGTGCAGTACCTATTGTTGAAGCAATGGCAGCGCTGGTATTAGCCGATCACTGGCTGCGCAACAGAAATTCAATTTTAAGCTAAGAGTAAAAGATTTAACGTTAAACCCGGATATTTTGACAAATCTCCGGGTTTATTTTTTTCGGGCTATCGTTCCCTGAATGATTTATATAAGCTCAACATCTTTTTAGGCATCAGCTTGGCAACTTTGCCTTTTATGGCGCTTAAAGTTGAACCTGTTACCTCCTCACCAAAATATTTATTTGGTACCAGTTCGCCGGTTGAAATATCGATTATCTTACGCAGAAATATCTTCTTCAACAGCATATCGGTAAATAAAGGTGTATAATAGGTACAATCTTCAAAATAATAGTGAGATACCTGGCTGTGCCGGGTAGAATTCTCCCTCGTAATGGTATCGCCGCCATGCAATAAATTGGCCGACCAAATAAGCGCCTGACCTTTTTTTATCAGCAATTTCTTTTTTTGCAGGCCCAAACTGTCAACTACATCCTGTATAAATTTTTCGTAATAGTCGGTGTAATCCATGTAGCCGTTTTTCATCTTCAAACTGTCAGAAGCCTTTACGCCCATGTCAGACATTTCGTAGAAAGGAAGCTTCTGGCTGCCCGGGTAATAATGCAAGGGGCCGTTTTCATCGGTAACATCTTCCAGTGCTACCCATACCCCGCACATAAAACGCTCAGGTATTGAGCTGAAATGAATCATATCAGAATGTGTGCATTGCTGCGTTCCGCGATCAAAATTGAGTGTTTGAAACGGAATCGGGCGTCGTCTGTAAAGCAACTGTAACTTTTCAAGCACAGCCGGGGCAAGGACTATCTTCTTTACATTTTCGTTAAACAGCCAGGCGTCCTGAATGCGATGCGGCGAAAAGTGTATCTTTTTATTTTTGGCTGCGTATTTTTCATGAGCTGCTGCCAATTCGCCCTTTATAGCGTCGATAGTTCCGTCATCAATTTTTGGATCAAAAATAACATAACCGTTTTCAGCATAAAATTTAACAAATGCTTTATCTTCTGCTGATAGATTCGCTGCTTCAAGTTCGCGCTCAAAAAAGGGAGATTCTGTCCAGGGTAAATTGATAGTCGGTATAGTCATGAATTTTAGGATTTCCGTACCAAATATAATATTATTTTTTTGACGTTATAAATCAAACCACCATCTGTAGCTACGCCGTCAGCATTATAAAAAACGATGAATGCGCCATTTAAAGCACACTTTAATAGGCACGGAATAAATGATTTTAGTTAATTTTACCCTAATGCTAACTTCCTTTTTCCAATTATACAAAAACGCCTACACCGGACTTTCCCGTAATAGCTGGTACCTTAGTATAGTAATGCTCATTAACCGCAGCGGCACTATGGTGGTCCCGTATATGAGCATTTATTGTATACAACAATTGCATTTCACGGTAATACAGGCAGGTATAGTGATGGCATTTTTCGGCACCGGGGCCATAAGCGGTTCATTTATTGGTGGTAAGCTAACTGACAAAGTAGGTTTTTACGATTTACAAGTAGGAGCTTTGTTAGCAGGCGGCGTACTTTTTATAATAACGGGCTATTTGCATACTTTCCCAACGTTATGCGCGGGCACCTTTGTACTTAGCTTCTGTAATGAATCAGTACGGCCGGCCAATTCAACAGCCATAGCACACTACAGCACTCCCGAAAGCAAAACCCGGTCGTACTCCCTCAACCGGCTGGCCGTTAATTTAGGCTGGGCTGTTGGTGCGGGTTTGGGTGGTTTTATAGCAGCTATTAATTACCATTTGTTATTTTGGGTTGATGGCACCACCAATATATTTGCTGCATTAATGTTGCTTAAGCTAATGCCAAGGGCCAATATTGTAACCGGTATTAAAAAGATTAACAAAGCCATCAAAAGCGCGTCAGCTTACCGCGACGGCACTTATCTGTTGTTCATCCTTTTTACCACACTGTTTTCCATATGCTTTTTCCAACTTTTTATTATAGAGCCTGTATTTTACAAAATACAATGGCATTTTAACGAGCGCCTGATCGGCTCTTTAATGGCATTAAACGGCCTGTTGATAGTAGCGGTTGAAATGGTACTGATTCACAACCTGGAGGGTAAAAGAAACGGTATTATTTATATTTACCTGGGCGTAGCGCTTGCTGCCGTTGATTTTGTAATGCTCAATGGCCTGCCGCCCGGGCTGATTTCAGGCATAGCCATTGTTATTGTAATTACCATTGCCGAAATGCTTGCCATGCCATTTATGAATGCGTTTTGGGTAAGCCGCACGTCCGAAAATAACAGAGGGCAATATGCAGCTTTGTACAGCATGTCGTGGTCAGCAGCACAAATATTGGCACCGCTTATCGGCGGTTTTGTTATCAGCTTTGGTGGATTCAGGATGCTGTGGTGGGGCCTGGCTTTTTTATGTACAGTATCTGCAACGGGGTTTTATTTTTTATATCGATATACCAACGCAAAGGCGCTAAGTTAAATCCCTATCCCTGAACCAAACTTCATCCGGTGCCACATTGCAATCTTCCATCAGGTTTATCAACTCAATGGCATCGCCCGAGGTAATTACCAGCTCACGATTGGCCGGCTTTAAAAACTTTTGTTCAACCATCAGATCCATCTGCTGCAATAACAGATCATAAAAACCATTTACATTTAAAACACCCACGGGGTGATTATGCAAACCCAATTGCAGCCAGGTTAAAACCTCAAAAAATTCTTCTAAAGTGCCAAAACCACCCGGCAGCATAATAATACCATCGCATAAATCATTCATCAATTGTTTACGCTGATGCATATTCTCTACAATCTTTAATTCGGTTAAACCGGTATGGCCAACTTCTTTATCCATCAAAAACTGCGGAATAATTCCTATCACTTTTCCGCCACGGTTTAAAACCGCATCGGCTATCAAACCCATCACGCCCACTTTACCACCGCCATAAACCAGGGTAATATTACGGGCAACCATAATTTCCGCTAATTCTTCAATAGCTCTTTTCAATATTGGATCGCCATTAAAATTGGCTCCGCAGAACACACAGATAGCTTTCATTTCGGGAAGGTGTTTATTGGTTTTAACAGCCGAAAAATAAACAGAATTTATAAAGTTTAGGCTACCATTTTATTAACAATATAATTAAAAAGCATTTCGTTCGTCTTCAACATGTCAGTTTTAAAGAGCATTATACAAACAGGACAAATTATCAGTAGTTTTGTTGGCGATGAAAAGAGTTGCAATAATTGGTCTTACAGCATTTTACCTGTTGCTTACAACAGGCATGTTTGTTTGCACCATGCATTGCTCGGCCCAAAGCCTTATGGCTAAAGCAACCATGCAAATGGCAGGCAACACAGGCGATCATTGTAAAAGCGATAAAGATTGCGATTGCTGCAAGAAACATGGCAGCTTTATCATTAAGGAAAACATAAAACCTGGCTTTGTTATCCAATTTGGTCAGCAGCCAACTGCGGTTAATCCGGTACAGTACTTAAACAGTTACCCGGCAATTGCGGTAATAAATAATGCAGATACACGGATAAGCGGCGAGGCGCCACCCGGAAAATCGGGTCGTTCCATAGCTATTCTGTTTCGTTCCCTTCTTATTTGATCTCCCTAAATAACCGATCAAATAGCTGATCTTTAAGGATTATTTCTAATCCTCATCAGTTATATTCAATTTTATCAATCAAAAATATTTGTTTAATGGCCGCGTGCCAAATGTATTTCAGTAATGAAAACTATAGTATTAATACTATTGGGCCTGCTTGTTTCAATAACTGCTTTTCCGCAAGGCATGAGCATGGGAAAAAGTCAAAAGAAACAGCATTTACCCTTTTATACCAAAATTGGCGACAGGGAAATTTATCATTTATACATAGAAGGCACTACCGTTAATTATATCGGCAAAAAAAGGCCCGCCATGGCTATTAATGGCACCATACCTGCCCCTGCGCTTGAATTTACCGAGGGCGATACGGCAGAAATTTATGTGCATAATGAAATGATGATGGAAACATCCATTCACTGGCATGGTGTAATTTTGCCCAACCGCTATGATGGCGTTTCTTATTTAACCACAGCGCCCATCAAACCGGGAGAAACTCATCTTTATAAATTCCCGCTGGTTCAGCATGGTACATTGTGGTATCATTCACACACCATGACCCAGCAGCAAAGTGGTATTTATGGTGCCTTTATCATCCACCCAAAACAACAACCTGTACAAAAAGAGTACACGCTGCTACTAAGCGATTGGACCGACGAAAACCCTGAACAGGTGGAGCGTTCTCTGCATAATCAAACAGACTGGTACGCTATTAAAAAAGGTAGCACACAAAACTATGCCGAAGCCATAAGTAAAGGCTATTTAGGCACCAAACTAACCAATGAATGGAAACGAATGGTTGCTATGGATGTAAGCGATGTTTATTATGACCGTTTTTTAAGTAACGGCAAAACTGAACAAACTACTCCGCAATTTAAGGCTGGTGACAAAGTAAAACTGCATGTGGTTAACGGAAGTTCATCAACCTATTTCTGGCTCAACTATGCGGGCGGCAAAATTACAGTTGCTGCTAATGATGGCCAGGAGGTTGAACCCGTAAAGGTAGACAGGATGATTATCGCAGTGGCCGAAACTTATGATGTTGAAGTCACTATTCCGAAAAGCGGGAGTTTTGAATTTTTAGCTACTGCCGAGGATCGATCTAACTCCACTTCGCTGTGGTTAGGCGACGGTGCAAAGGAAAAAGCCAAACATTTGCCCCAGCTTAAATATTTTGAAGGGATGAAGATGATGAATAGCATGATGACCATAGGCGGTAACATGCAAAAGATGGATGGCATGCAAATGACCAGCCAAAAAATGGACATGAACAGTGTAATGTATCCCGAGTTAACGGCAGATTCAACATCGTCTTCTATGAAAAAGAAGCCGGACACCGCCGGCCATAAAATGGATGACATGGCGACTACCTATATGGGTGGAATGGATATGACAGGAATGGACATGGGTGCCGCCGGAGATTTGGTTACCCTTAATTACGGCATGCTGAGAGCCCCAAAGCCTACCACATTACCGCCCGGCCCAACGAAGGTGTTTACTTTTAATCTAACCGGGAACATGAACCGTTATGTGTGGACGATTAACAACAAAACTGTCTCTGAGTCGGACAAAATTCTGATTAAAAAGGGCGAAAACGTGCGGATCATTCTTTACAACAATACCATGATGCGGCACCCGATGCACCTGCATGGTCATTATTTCAGAGTATTGAACGGCCAGGGAGATTATGCTCCATTAAAAAACACCCTGGATATTATGCCGATGGAAACCGATACTATTGAATTTGCGGCTACCGCCAACGGCGATTGGTTTTTTCATTGCCATATTCTGTATCATATGATGAGCGGTATGGGCCGGATATTTAGTTATGAAAATTCGCCGGCCAATCCCGAAACACCCGATTCGGCAGCCGCTATAAAAAAGGTTTATGCCGATGACAGGCGCTTTTATGCGGGTGCAAAAATTGGATTAGAAAGTAATGGCAGCGAAGGCAATATTGATCTGGCAAATACCCGCTGGAAAATACAAACTTTGTGGAAACTGGGAACCAGCGACGAAAAAGGTTATGAAAGCGAAACCATAGCCAGTCGCTACTTTGGGCAAATGCAATGGCTTTACGCTTATGCTGGCTTCAATTATCAATACAGAAAAGTATCCGGGCCCGAAAAAAACCTTTTCGGCCAGATAAGTGATCAAAACGACAGGCATACTGTCGTTGCGGGCCTGGCTTACACCCTACCCCTGCTATTTGTTGCTGATGCCCGGGTTGATGGTAATGGTAAATTCAGACTGCAATTAGGCCGGGAAGATATTCCGCTAACCAGTCGTTTAAGATTTAGCCTGATGGGAAATACTGATAAAGAATACAATGCAGGTTTAAGATACATTGTTACCAAATACATTTCTGTATCAAGCAATTACGACAGCGATTTAAAATTCGGAGCCGGGATAACGATTGTGTATTAAATGTAGAATTACAGGCAGACGACGAATAAACACCGTTTTGGTCTGCCATTAATAAAAAATGTAATAATTTTATAAATAATTAAAAAAACTAAAATCAAAGAAAATCTTTAATATCCATTCCCAGTACATCTGCAATACTTTTAAGGCTCAGGATGTGGCAATTTCGCTTTCCACGCTCTACGATAGATAAATTATCTCTTGCTACGTTAGTAAGCCCCGTCATAGTATCTAACGTCATCCCTTTAGCTTTACGGGCAATCCTTATTTTTTGCCCCATCTCGATTAAAAATATATCGTTGCTCATTATTTTTTAGCTTTTAAAACTTTCCATTTTAATGTGCCCTCACAATTGGCCAAAGCGTCGGCAAACCTTTCGTCTTGAAATGCTTTACGACGATTGTAGCGGAATGAGCTTTCATCTACATAGCGTTGTAGGTGTTTTTGACTTACAGAATGATGTATGCCATTTATTTGCTTTTTAAGGATGTTCCAAAAACCCTCAATTGAGTTTGTGTGAACTTTAATATCCTCATACCTCACATATTCCTTTTCCCTGTGGTTAACTTTCTTATGTGTATAATCTAAATGGAGTTTATTATATGCGTGATGTTCGTCTGTTACCATAATAGTACCCGGAGCGACAATTTCTTTAATAGCTGGAATAACATTTTGCTGATCTGTTTTAGCGATAACCTTAGTTTTTACATTTCCGCCTCTTTGAACAGCACCTAAGACCATAGCTTTATTACCTGCACCACCTCTTACCGTCCTTTTGCTTGCATGTTTATTGCTTTCAAAGCCGCCTAAATATGATTCGTCAATTTCTACAATGCCTTCTAATAATTCGGGCGCGGTAATTTTCAGCATTTCTCTAATCCTGTGGTTTAAATGCCACGCTGTTTTTTGAGTAACACCTAACCAACTTGCCAGTTGCAAACTACTGATACCTTTAGAATGAACAGCTAAAATATAGGTAGCTAAAAACCATTTAGTCAATGGTATTTTAGTGTTCTCATATATAGTACCAACTGTAACACTGAATTTTTTACGGCATTCTTTTTCACAGCATTTAAAAATCCTGTTATTCGTAGCAAACCTATGCACATTATTCGAACCGCAGCAAGGGCAAGCAGGTGTATTACCCCAGCGTTGTTGTTCTAAATATTCTCTACACTTTTCTTCTGCATTGAAGTGAGCTTGAAAATCGAATATGTTTTTAAATGTTTTCATTGTGTTGCCGTTTTGCTTATTCAAACATACATTTAGTGTTAACACGAAATTATTGACAAATAAATTTAATTTTTATTAAATCAACAATTCAAAATGTTGAAATGTACAATTAAAATTAACATCATAACATGCTGTAAATCATAGATAAAAATATATACTTTTGAATTGTTAAATAATTTTAAATAATTTATCATTTCAAACATGAACCTTTTTGATGTAAATACAAGGTTGGTTAAACCAACGTACGAGTCACCAGTAACTGATTTGATAATTGAGTTAGAAAAATTGCGAACCAGAATCTTAGGTGGCACAACAAATCCCTATGTTTTCTTTCAGATGAAAGAAATTTTTCACACTCTAGAGAGTATAGGCTCCGCAAGGATTGAGGGGAATAATACTACTATAACTGATTACTTAGAAACTAAGTACGATGGAAGCGGAAAGAATAACACGGAACGTAAAGAGGGTGTTAAAGAAATTGCTAATATTGAATCAGCAATTTCTTTCATAGAATCCTATATTAAAGACTCAAAAATTGATAGGCCGTTTTTAAGTGAGTTACACAAGTTGGTTGTTTCTGATTTAAATTATTTGTCTGGCGGAGAGGGTGATAAAACACCTGGTTTGTTTAGGCTAGGGAATGTTGCGATTAAAAAATCAAAACATAAACCTATTGACTTTTTAAGAATAGATGAATTTATGGACGAATTGTTTGATTTTATAAATAAGGATGATTTGCCAAAATATGATCTATTGAAAATCGCTATTGTTCATCACAGATTCCTTTGGATACACCCTTTTACAAACGGTAACGGTCGTACAGCGAGACTTATAACTTATGCCATGCTGGTTAAATATGGTTTTAATGTTAATGCCGGCAGAATATTGAATCCTACAGCTGTGTTTTTGTAATAGCAGAGGGGATTATTACGATAATCTTGCAAAGGCCGACACCCAAACGGATGATGGAATTTTAGATTGGTGTCAGTACGTTCTAAACGGGCTAAAAATTGAGATTGAAAAGGTTGACAAATTAGCCGATTATACGTATTTAAAAACACAAATTTTGATTCCTGCGGTAGAATATGCAGTAAAAAACAGTAGTATTCGTGAAATTGAAGGAAAGATTATTAAGGTTGTAATAGAAAAACAAGAGATTATGGCAAATGATCTTAAGGGTTTATTCTATAATAAGTCAAATCCTGAAATTTCAAGGCAAATAAAAATGCTAACAGATAAAAACATGTTAGAACCTATCGAAATAAAAGCGCGAAAATATAGGTTAAGGGTACTTAATAAACATTTGTTACCCGCAGTATTTCATATGCTTGACGAAAATGGCTTTTTGCCAGAAAAAAATGAAACAAAACAAATTAAGGAGCTATTGGCTCCTTAAAGATAGTCGTCGCGGACGGCAAGAAGTTGGGTGCAAATTCATACACACCTTAACCCTGTAAACCCACCATCGCATTAGTGGTTGCTCTCATTAGGCGAAAGAGGTTTATGGGGCTTCTTGTATATACAAAAATAAGGAAAATTTGTAACTTTATAATTATGAATGA
>JABDEQ010000068.1 GCA_013286985.1 Bacteroidota bacterium
TGAGTAGCTCGTTACCTGTAGCATTTGCGCCCTCGCTAATTATTGGCAAAGGCATTACTGATATCAGTTTTTATGAAAAAGCATTCGGCGCCGAAGAGTTAAGGCGATGGCGCAATGACGATGGCAGCATACACGTGGCCGAGTTGTCTATCGGCGGTGCTAAGTTTCATCTGCACGAAGAAAATGTCAAAGCCGGAACTTTTAGTCCGCAAACAGCAAAAGGAGTTACCTCCGTGATTGGTTTAATGGTTGCTGATGTTGATGCAATAATGGAACGCGCCATAGAAGCCGGCGCTAAGGTTATTTCGCCTGCAAAAAGCTATGATTATGGTTACCGCCAGGGTGATATATTAGATATTTTTGGTCACCATTGGATGATACAAATGGTTATCTGATAACCTGTAAAGCCATTTCTCCTAATTCTTGCCAATTATTAACAGAAACATTTATTCCTGCCGCAGCTGCAATTGCCATATAGATTTTGCAGGGAGCTTACTATGTACATAGTTGGTGGCCGCTGTGGTGATACTTCTTATAGAATCGCGCATGGGGGTCATTATGCTACCATATTCATTTCCTGAACCATTTAACAAAACGTAGCCCATGCTGTCCTGTTTTACATCAACATGCTCCCAGGTAGCGAAGATAAAGGCTGGATAATTTTGTGTTTTATGAATAATATGTAAGGCGATAAGCGCGTAGGTGATGTTATTATAAACAACCTTACCACCAGCATTTTTGGTGTAATAGATAACTTTACGGGTAAAAAATTTGGTACTGTCGTCAAGATTAGTGAGCCGGCGCCAGGCGGCTTTAATTTCCATTGTCCCTGTTGATTTTCCGCTCCCGCAAGGCAAACATATTACGCCCACGGGGCAGCCGCATGAATTGTTTACTCCTTTTTGATAATAGGCACCGAATTTGGCAATATTATCCCTGGTTGTATTTATGGCCTTGTGTAATTTGCCTGTGTCGGGATAATTGTTTAGGATATATTCATATTCAAACCGGTTTACCTTGGCCTCGTAAAGTACCTGGTATTTTTTACTAAACACATTAACATGCGCGTACATATCGCACGATCCAATTTCATTGTTTTCGTCAAGATTATTAAAAAGCGTAAAGCTGGTTGACGAATTAGCCGCAATTAACGAATCGCGATAGCTGTAATGTGGTGCGTTATCAAATACTTGCATTTTGTTACTATAAGGCCTTAGTTCTGTTTTATGCGCAAACGTTTCCCATACATCTAAATCAGGGTATGCACCAGGTTCGTTATAATAGGTCCATGTAGTATCCGGATAATCTCTTTTATTATTTTTACTGTAGGATGATTTCCAGTTAAGCGCAAGGAACTCTTCCCAGGCAAATTCTACGAGTTGTTTAGGGTTTGCGTTGGAATCAAGCTCTGCGGGCGGAAAAGGATTGAAATTGATGGTAAAACTTGTGTCAGTAGGAGCGGCCAAACTTTCGGCAACATTTTTATTCTTTGCGGAATTACCGCATCTGAGCAATGAGAATATAGCAATTCCCAGAATTGCAAAAATGATAATTGTCTTTTTCATGAATTAATATGATAAGGTTGGTTTGATCGATTTAAAATTAAATCATAATCAACTCCTTAGTCACAGTAAAATCGCCCGTTTGTTTACCGTATTTATACCCTTATTTAATAACGGGTTTTACCATATAGGCTGATAAGATATTATTGAGGCACTGTTCTCAGTTTTGCTTTGATTATTGAGTCTTTTTGATCATTGGTAAACTTACCATAATTAAATAAAGCGCCTTCCCAATCATCATAGCTCGGATTAGGGATAATAATATAACGACTGCCAAATTGCTTCATTAATTTTTGCGTTGTTGCGGTTCTGTTATCTTCACCTGGATGATTGTCGTACAGAGCGTCAAAGTCGGCTAAATTATCGCCACACAACAGAATAATTTGATGCGTTTTCAAAACATCTTGCCTGCGACTTTCTTTGCTTGATGACTTTTGTCTAAGCAATAGGTGCGCGTTATCAGTATTTGGTAAACCATACAAACGCAGGTTTTTTAACGTGCCTTCGCGTTCATCCTCATCGCGGTTAGTAATGTAAAAAACAGTTACGCCTCTTTTTGCCGCGTACTTAAAAAATGCTGCCGCTCCCGGAACAGTATCGCAAATGGCTTTGGCTGTCCATTCTTTCCATGATTTGGGATCGTAATCAAGATTGTTAACTGCTCTTTGCGCATCATATGGGCTGTTATCGAGTAGTGTTTCGTCAATATCGGTAACTACTGCATAAGGTTTAGTATGATGTTGTTTTAAAGCGATATCCAGTCTCATTTTGGCAATATTATAAGCCTGGAAGCATAACGCTTTATACTCAGCAGCGCGCTGCTGATAAATGGAGGCCCATGTTTTACCACCATTGGCAATGGATAAATTATTGGTTTGGGCAAATGTGCTCAAACAAAAGCCGCTGATTAAAATCAATAAAAATGCCTTTTTCATAAAATAAGTTTTATGCCCTTTATAAATGCAGTATATGTTGTAAAATGCTAATAAAATGATAATAAACGGGTTAACTTTTGTGTAACGGTTATATTACCTTTAATGGCCCATTGTTAACAGCCACATAATATACAATTAAGTTTTCGGCACTAAATTACAACGTTTATCACCTTAAAAACTAAATATTAACATGGATTCGCGCAGAGAGTTCTTAAAAAAAGCAGCATTGTTATCCGGAACGGCAGCAATGACCAACATGCTGCCGCCTGTTATTCAAAAGGCATTGGCAATTAACCCCGAATTAGGCAGTACCTTTTACGATGCAGAGCATATTGTATTTTTAATGCAGGAAAATCGGTCATTTGACCATCAATTGGGTACTTTACAGGGTGTACGTGGTTACAACGACCCAAGAGCGATAGATTTAGCCAATAAAAATAAGGTTTGGGTACAAACCAATAAAGATGGTGATGCTTACGGACCTTTTCATTTAGATGTAAAAGACACCAAAGTAGCGTGGATGGGATCATTGCCACATAACTGGACAGATCAAACCGATGCTATGAATAATGGCAAATACGATAAATGGCTGGATGTTAAAAAAGCCCGTAATAAGGATTATGCAAATATTCCTTTAACCATGGGGTATTGCGATCGCTCAGATTTTCCTTTCTATTACTCTCTGGCTGATGCTTTTACCGTTTGTGATCATAATTTTTGTTCAAGCATCACCGGCACGCACCCCAACCGGCATTATTGGATGACGGGTACAGTGCGCGAAAGCAATAACGTAGATGCAATAGCCCACTTATGGAATGTAGATAATTACGAATATCCTGAACTGGGGTGGACAACCTTCCCCGAGCGTTTAGAAGAAAACGAAGTATCATGGAAGATTTATCAGAATGAATTAACTATGGGCTATGGTTTAAAAAGCGAAGAAAGTGCCTGGCTAAGTAATTTTGGCACCAACGTATTGGAGTATTTTACGCAATATAACGTACGATTACATGCCGGTGGTATTGCCAATTTGCAAAGCAAAAAAGAAAATCTGCAACAGCAAATTGCCGACCTGGAAAAACAACCACAAGAAGGCCGCGTGCCGATGAGGCTTGCAGCAGCTAAAAAATTGCTGGTTAATATTGAAGCGGCCCAGGCTAAATATACCAATGCGAACTTTGACAGCCTGTCGCAAAAAGCAAAGGATTTAAATAATAAAGCCTTTGTGACTAACACAAATGATCCGGATTACCACGACCTGACTTCGTTGAAATATGATGACAAGGGAACTGAAAGGGAGTTAAATGTGCCAAAAGGAGATGTGTTTCATCAATTTAGGGAAGATGTAAAGAATGGCACTTTACCAACCGTATCATGGTTGATGCCGCCGGCCCATTTTTCTGATCACCCGGGCGAACCCTGGTTTGGCCCATGGTATGTGAGCGAGGCAATGGAAATATTACTGCAAAATCCGGAAGTATGGAAAAAAACTATTTTCATTGTTACCTATGATGAAAATGACGGCTATTTTGATCATATTCCTCCTTATGTTGTGCCCAATCCTTACAAAGAGAACACAGGTAAGGTATCAAATGGTATAGATCCTAAGCTTGATTTTGCTACCAAAACTCAACAAACCAATCCATCAACCCAAAGCAGCAACCTTCGCGAAGGAGCTATAGGCCTGGGATACCGCGTGCCCATGATCATTGCCTCGCCGTGGACGCGTGGTGGCTATGTATGTTCGGAGATATTTGATCACACCTCGTCGCTTCAATTTGTGGAAACGTTTTTGCAGAAAAAGCATAACAAAAAGGTAAGGGAAGAAAACATTACGCAATGGCGCCGTACCATATGCGGTGACTTAACTTCTGTTTTTAGGCCTTATCACGGCGAAAAAATAGATCGCCCTGAATTTTTGGAAAAAGATGCCTTTTATGAAAGTATTCACCAGGCACAGTTCAAATCGGCTCCGAATAATTTTAAGAAATTAACCGCTGATGAAATCGGTGTAATTAATAGCAATCCTTCTCAATCGCCTTATTTCCCTAAACAGGAAAAAGGTATCCGTCCGGCTTGTGCGTTGCCTTATGAATTATATACGCACGGTTATTTCAATAAAGAGAAAAACAGCTATGGTATTGACTTTATAGCAGGGAACAAAGTTTTCGGCGATAAAGCCGCGGGAGCACCGTTTAGGGTTTACACGATGAGCCCTTATCAAAAAGAAGAATTAAGAGCCTGGGATTACAGCGTAGCCGCCGGAGACAAGCTAAAAGACGAATGGAACTTAGCCGATTTTGAAGATAACGCATATCATATCAGGGTATATGGCCCCAATGGTTTTTATCGTGAATTGACAGGGGATAATAATAACCCGGCTGTAAAAATTGAGTGCAGTTACGAACGCAACAGATTAAATGCTCTGAAACTTACCGGTAATGTTACGGTTGATATTGTTAACAACGATACCAAACCACATACCATAGTTATAACCGACAAAAGCTACAAAACCGCAGAACAAAGCAAAATAGTTCCCGCAGGAGGTAAAGCCAGCATTGCCGTTGATCTTTCAAAATCTTATAACTGGTACGACTTTGGCGTAAAACTAAAAGGACATGATCATTTTGAGGAACGTTATGCCGGGCATGTGGAAACCGGATCGATAAGCAAAACTGACCCTTTGATGGGTGGATTAGTATAGATAACAAAAAGAGAGTGCCGGTTTGGCACTCTCTTTTTTATGGATATGTTTTACTTATTGAAGATTATTACTTCCAAACACCCATTATTGGCTCAGCATGGGTGTTATCTGTAATGGAGAGGTTGTACATCGTCTCCAGTGTGTGCAAAACATTATAATGCGTTATGGCAGTATTGTATTTACCTGTAACAACATGCTCGCCAAAAAAAATGGTAGGTATGCGGTTATTATTTTGCGGGCTGTAATCATCTTCATCAAAAGTTACAATTAAAAGGCTGTTATGTTTAGCGGCCCATTGTGCATAAGCAGCAAGATTTTCTTTAAGCCATTTATCGCCACGTTCAATAGCTGCCCTGTCGCCCGGCGCGCCAATATTATGCATATCGTAATCCATATCGGGCACCACAAATGCCACTGTTGGCAGCTTGCTGAAATCTGAGGGGAAATCAGTCATCGGTAAACTGCAGGACCTGGGAATACTGTTTGTACCGGTACCTAACCAGTTTACCCATGGTGTATGTTTACGGGCGTATAACATACCAACAGTAAGCTTACTTTGCAAATATGTGCATCCTATAAACCCTACAGACGGCATAGTTTGCGCGTAACCCTTAAAGGTTAACCCGTTATGAATTAATGCAGCACCAAGGTTGGGCGATGTAAAAGGAGTTATAGCATCCAAACAATCATCATTGTTACTGCCTTGCGTACTGCCCGAAAACAGAGCCAGGTAATTGGGCTGACTTGGATGAGTAACGCCATGCGAATCGGTAAACAGTGCTCCATTTTTTGCGAGGTAATTAATAAACGGCGCATTGGCCGAGCCGATTAATTCATTATATCCATGATTTTCTTCCATCACAACGATAACATGATCGTAGCGTGGAATGACAGGGGATATATTAAAAGATGACCATGCCAGGCAAATAGCGGGTAAAAGAGAGAGTAAAAGTAGTCTAGTTTTAATTTTCATTTTAAAGGGATATTTTATTGCAACAAAGGTGCATTAAAAATTATAATTTGATATTAAATTATAATTAAGAATTTGCACTTTATTACCGATCTGCCCGAAACAATAAAGATGCTATGTGTTTAGTTTATAATTGCCCGGCTTAACTTATGGAATAAAAATAATGAAAATATATCAACAGCCACTTCAGCTAAGAGAAAGAAAAAGAGGATTTCATCTGATCACAACAGAAGTGTTGCAGGCATTGCCGCAGATTAACGAGATAAAAACAGGTATTTGCCAGGTATTTATACAGCATACATCAGCGGCGCTTACTATTAATGAAAATGCCGATCCAACCGTTAGGCGCGATTTCGAAATGTACTTTAACAAAGCTGTACCTGAGAATGATCCTGGGTACTTGCATAATGATGAAGGTTCGGACGATATGCCGGCACATTTAAAGGCGGCTTTGCTGGGATGTTCGGTAACTATTCCTATCCGTAACGGGCGCTTAGCATTAGGCGTATGGCAGGGAATTTACTTATGCGAGCACCGAAACTATGGCGGAGACCGTAATTTGATGATTACCGCCTGGGGAGAGTAAATTCAAACTAAAGCTTGATAACAGATTTGATACATAAATCAATACCTGCAAAGCTTTCAATCCATTATATTTGGCTTTCATTCTCTTGAAAATTATACCAATGAAGCCGGTTTTACTCACCATCGTATTAGGATTAACTATAGTTATTGCAAAATGTCAGCCTGCGCCCATCGGACAAACGCAGATAACCGAATGGCAGTACGGAAAAAACGGGGCGGTTTCTATTACCTATGATGATGGTTCTTATCATCAGTTTACAAAGGCGTTGCCTATAATGGAAAGGCTGAAGCTGCCTGCTACCTTTTTTGTTATTACAGGCGGATTTCCCGGCTCCAAATATCATGGAACTTTTATCGGGCGTCCGGTTAAAACAATTATAGCTGAATCGGCCAATATACCAACGAATAGCGGTAATTTTTTAGAGCGTTGTTCAGCAGCTGGATATCTGGGCTATAAAGGCACTATTACCTACGTAACTAAAGCAGCCAGTCTTTATGATGAGAAAAGGACCACAGAGGCTTATCAGTTGATGGATGAATTGTATAAAAAAGTAAGAAACGGAGACTTTCAACCCGGTTATCAGCCATGCGACGAAGTGTTACAGGAAGAAGGTTCTACCTGGGACGATATGAGGCGATACGCAGCCGAAGGTTATGAAATTGCAAGCCATTCCATTACCCACGCCAGCATGCCAGGGCTCGATTCAGTAAATATTACCTATGAACTTGTAAAGAGCAAAGAAGAAATACGAAACCAGATGGGGGAGCGGTATACCTTTTCGACAGAGGTGCCGTACGGATACGAAAATGAACGGGTAATGAAAATTGCTTACAAAATTTATCCGGCCCTGCGCAACCGCATGCCCGAACCCTGGTTAAAAGAAATTGACCGGCCAAGTAAACAAACGCCTGGCAATACTGATAAAGATTATGTGCAATGGCAACGCGAAGCAAATACAAGATCGCCGCTGCCGCTAATGAAATCGTGGGTGGATACTACAGTTGCAAGGAAAGATACCTGGTTGGTTATTGTTATTCACGGGGTGGATGGTTTAGGCTATGAAGCTTTGCCGAGCACTTTGCTGGATGAGTATTTTCAATACATAAAGAACGACGATGATAAACTCTGGGTAGCCACATTTGGCGATGTTACCAAATATATGCGCGAGCGCGAAAACGCAACCGTCCAAAATAATGAAGATAACGGGAGAATTTCTGTGCGGCTAACGCATACGCTGGATACTATGTATAACGTTCCGTTAACGCTAAAAACTTATTTACCCAAAAGCTGGAATACCACATTAGTGAAACAGGGTAAACATAGCCAGCAATTAACTGCTACGCAGGATGATAAAGGAAATTATGTGTTGTACCAGGCGTATCCTAATGAAGGAATAGTGACATTGTCGAAGAATTAAGTTTATAAGGTACAAAGAAAAGCCATAGTGTCTACGCCGTCGGCATAATCCCATAATGCCGGCTGCTGGCTCATGCCAAAGTCAACTACCTGGCTTTTTATTCTCAAAGGTACGTGGGTAACAACACATTGAATGTTATCAGCCTCAGTATTCAACAAATTCTCAACAGCTTGCAGGTCATCGTAATATCCAAAATATAAAACGGCAAGCGGCGAAGTTAGTTTATCATCTTCCTTGAGCATTAAAAAACCATTGTCAAAATGTTTATCGCTGTTTACCAGGTATATGGATTTATTGTAATCGTAATTGTTGTTGTATTTATGATGATTAATAATAGGCTGAAAAGCTTCGATCGATTCAAAAAAGAAATTGAAAACATAATCTTTTGGCACAAATACCTTCGACACATTACGGCAACCTAAGCCATAATAATCAAAAATATCGTGCCCAAGCTTAAATAGTTGTTCGGTACTTTCATTTCCGTTTAATACGGCAACACTGCTTCTGTTTTTGCGGATAATGTTAGGCACTTTCCCAAAGTAAAATTCAAAATAGCGCGAAGTATTGTTGCTTCCGGTAGCAATTACGGCATCAAATTTTTCAAGTCTTTCTATAATACTATATCTATCGCCAAAGGTTGGTTCAATAGCAACAAGCATCTTTAAAACATGCTTAATAAGCCTGGCATCCTGCGAGGATGCTTTTATAAGCGCATAGTCGCCCGAAGCCAGCACACACAATACATCATGAAAACCCACCAGCGGAATATTTCCGGCCAATATTAAACCAACTCTTTTTATTGCAGCATGCTCATTTATATTATAGCCATCCAGCCATGTTTCCAGATCTTGAAAACTCAGCATGTGGCCGATGGCATTTACAGCTCTTGAAACGCTTTCGGGGGTAAACCAGGCATTATATTGTTTTTCATCATTAATAATGGCCGATAATTGTTCATCCGGGTTGCGCAATTGTGTACCTAATTCCGAAAAAATGCTGATTAGTTTGCTCTTAGTTAAATTTGACATATATATGGTAAGGTTTTCAAACCCTTTAAAACGTTTTTTTGTTATATTTGTACGCTTGTTAATTCAAGGCAAAGTTAATTGAGAATATAAGAATTAAAGAATATGGCGATTAAAATCACCGATGAATGCATAAACTGCGGAGCTTGCGAACCTGAATGCCCCAATAATGCTATTTACGATGCTGGCGCTGCATGGCGTTTCTCTGATGGTACAGGTTTAAAAGGGCTTATTGATTTTGGCGATGGAAATACATTGAATGCAGAAGAAACCCAGGCCGCTTTATCTGATGATATTTACTATATTGTACCTGATAAGTGTACCGAATGTGTTGGCTTTCACGATGAGCCACAATGTGCTGCAGTTTGCCCGGTAGATTGTTGCGTAGATGACGAGGATATTCGTGAAACTAAGGAAGAGTTGCTTGCAAAAAAAGAGTGGCTCCATATAAATGAATAACAAATAACTAAAAGATACGAGGGAAGGGAGGGTGTTAAAAATACCCTCCCTTTTTATATATTATAAAATTAAGGGCGCTATTTTTGTTTTCAGCTAAGATTTTCTCATGGAGTACGGCATTTGTAACCTTTCTATTGTTCCGTTAAGGGCCGAAGATAATGATAGGAGTGAACTGGTTTCGCAGCTGTTATTTGGTGAAACGTTTGAAATTTTAGAGTGGAAAGAAAATTGGGTGAAAATAGTTACAACATTTGACAATTATACAGCCTGGATTGGTCGTTTGCAGTTTATAATGATTGGGCATTTAGCTTACAAACAATTTAAACACACACCTCCGCCATTAACCTACCGGCCCGTTACACAAGCGCTAAAAACAAGGAATAATAGTATTTTATATTTACCAATGGGCAGCTCTCTCGTTTTTTTGGAGGGTATAACCTGTCATATCGGTACTGAAAAATTTGAAATTATTGGCGAAATTGGTGAAACTGAAAGTCTTATAAATACGGCAATGTCGTATTTAAATGTACCTTACTTATGGGGTGGCCGCACCCATTTTGGTATTGACTGCTCCGGCTTTACCCAGATGGTATATAAACTGCAAGGCATCAATTTGTTACGCGATGCCAGCATGCAGGCAGAACAGGGAATCGCGGTTAATTCATTGACTGAATGCAAACTTGGTGATCTGGCTTTTTTTGACAACGCTGCGGGCAAAATTGTGCACGTGGGCATCATTATAGATGAACACAGGATTATTCACGCATCTGGAAAAGTGAAGATTGATACTATCGACGAAAAAGGAATTTATTCTGAAGATCTAAAAAGATATACCCACAAACTAAAGACAATCAGGAGAATACTCTAATCATCAAAAGTAATATCCCATATTATTATCTTTTTATCATCTCCCGCAGAAATTAGCTGGTTGCCATTCCAGCATATTTTGTTGACTGATAATGCGTGGCTGTCATAACCCTTTTCCCTGCTGATAATTTTGTAAAGTTTAAAATCATCGGCACCCCATATCTTTATGCTTTTATCCATGCTGCCTGTGGCAAAATAGGGCAGGGTTTGATGAAATGCAATACTGTTCACCGCAAAAAGGTGGGCCGGGATATTGTTCAACAGTTCAAATGACCGGGCATCCCATATTTTAACCTGGGCATCGCGCCCGCCGGATACCAGGTAATTACTATCAGGAGAATACTGCGTGGCGAAAACTGACATCGTATGCCCATGGAGGATTTTAGTCAAAGTATAATCATCCAGGTTATAGATAGACAACTGATTATTGCGGCATCCAAAGGAAACCTGCTTTTCATCAGGCGAAACAGCAATGGTACGTATGGTATCGTCAGAAACTTTTATGGAGTGTAAAAGCTCCAATGTTTTCAGACTCCATATAGAAACTTTACCGTCCTCAGAAGCTACCAATAACTCGTTTTTTGATTTTACCGATTTAACATCAAAAATTGGCGCCCGGTGAAACCGCAGGCTTTTGATAACACGCTGTTCTAAAAAGTCAAAAACCAGCACTTCCCCGTTTCTTAAGCCGGCAAACAACAAAGGATAACCAACAGGGCCGTGTATGGCATAAACGGACGCTGCAACCGGAAACATCACTTTTATAAAGGAATTGGTTTTCAAACTCCATTCTACCAATCCCTTATCATTGCCTCCGGAAAATAATATCCCTGGTTTTTGTGAAAGTTCTAAAGTGAATATAGGGTTGCCGTGCCCATTTAGTTCGGCTATTTTTTTTACGGTCATCATTAGTTGATGGTTGATGGTTAATAGTTCATAGCGAAATATACCATGAACTATGAACCATGATCTAAAAGCTATTTATGCCGCTCTTCTAAATTTTTTGCTATTCGTTCCAGACTAAGGCCCTTTTCTTTTAATAGTACAATTAAGTGAAACACCAGGTCCGATGCTTCATTAATTAAATCAGTTTCGGTTTCTGCAAGCGCCGCAATTACGGTTTCAACACCCTCTTCGCCAACCTTTTGCGCAATTTTATTTAGCCCCTTTTTTTGAAGTTTATTTACATACGATCCTTCTTTGGGATTTTCGTACCTATCGGTTACAATATTCTCCAGTTCAAGTATAAAGTTCTGGTTATAAGTGGTATTAAAACAATTGCGCGAACCTGTATGACAAGTTGGGCCGTCAGCTTTTACTTTTATTAAAAGCGTATCGTGATCACAATCAATATGTATGCTTTTTACATGCAAAAAGTTATTGCTGGTTTCGCCTTTTGTCCATAAACGATTTTTTGAGCGCGAAAAAAAAGTTACAATATTTTCCTGTGCCGTTTTGTTATATGCTTCCTGGTTCATATAGCCAAGCATCAGTACTTCCAGCGTTTGTTCGTCCTGTATAACTACCGGTACAAGTCCGTCTGTTTTATTAAAGTCGATATTCATTTTTGTTTCTTCTTTTTGAAGCCGGGCGATGATATTACACTTCTCTCACCTCAATATTGTATTGCTTCAGTATCTTTTTTAAATCGGGTATTAGTATTTCGCCGTAATGAAATACAGACGCAGCCAGGGCCGCATCCACATTGCTTTTCTCAAAAACATCAACAAAATGCTGAACCGAACCTGCACCCCCCGATGCTATGACCGGAATATTTACATTGCTGTTTACTTCTTTCAAAAAAACATTATCAAACCCTGTTTTTGTACCATCGTGATCCATTGATGTAAGGAGTATTTCGCCAGCTCCTCTGCTTTCAGCTTCTAAAATCCAGCTTAATGTGTCTTTTTCTGTTGCTAAACGGCCGCCGTTTAAGTGTACAATATTTTTATTGGCTATTACGCGGGTGTCAACTGCTATCACTACAAACTGAACGCCAAATGCTTTTGCCAGTTCATCAATCAAGGCTGGATTGCGCACCGCTGCTGAATTAATGGATATTTTATCGGCTCCGGCATTTAAAAGTGCATCGGCATCAGCAATTTCATTTATACCACCGCCTATTGTAAAAGGGATATTTATTTGCCTGGCGACAGCCTTTACCAGCTCCACCATAGTTTTACGGCGCTCAACAGTGGCAGTAATATCTAAAAACACCAGTTCGTCGGCCCCTTGCTGCGAATAATTCCATGCCAGCTCTACCGGGTCACCAGCATCGCGAAGGTCAACAAAGTTAACGCCTTTAACTGTACGTCCGTCTTTTACATCTAAACAGGGGATTATTCTTTTCGTAAGCATAATTTATTTTCGAGCGTCATTGCGAGGTACGAAGCAATCTCTATACTATACAGAGCTACTCTGTAAATCGGGGATCGCTTCGTACCTCGCAATGACGCTTTTATAGGGCGGATCAAATAGAAATCAAAGATTCCAAATTCCAGTTTTTTACTTCTTCTATGGTAATATGGCCTTCATAAATAGCTTTGCCCACTACACATGATTCTACCTTTATATTGCTCAATTTTTCCACATCATCCATTGAGCTTACACCGCCAGAAGCTATTAGTTTTATGAATGGAGAATGATCAAGCAGTTTTTCATACAGATCGATACCTGCGCCGCCTAGTTTACCGTCTTTATTAATATCCGTACATAAAAAGCGGAAAAAACCTAAAGCAAGGCACTTATCAACATAATCCATCAATTTAATGGGCGAACTTTCCATCCAGCCGGAATATTTAATCACTTCGTCTAACACGTCAATAGCAATTACTACCTGGTCAGAACATTTACTGGGGCCGCATAAAGCCTGGCTCAATTCTTTCAGGAATGGAGGATTGGTTAATGCTTGTGTACCTACAATAACGCGGTGTACGCCGGCATCTATCAGTTCTTTAACCTTGTCAATACTGCGGATACCACCGCCG
>JABDEQ010000069.1 GCA_013286985.1 Bacteroidota bacterium
AACCGGTACTTTCATTTTCTATTGTTCGAGTTGTATTTTATTGATAATGAGGAAGTTTGTTAATTGCTTTTGATTTGATATTGAGAACATTACAAACTTAATTTACCCGCGCAACATAATCAATTAAAATTGAGTTAATAAACAAGTTAACTATTGTTTGAAAAAATAAAAAAAAAGACTACATTTGCGCTCTTGTTTTTAAAACGAACGAATAGAATAAAATAGCCATGAAAAGAACGTTTCAGCCCTCACAAAGGAAAAGAAGAAATAAACACGGTTTCCGTGAGCGCATGTCAACTGCTAACGGCAGAAGAATATTAGCTGCAAGAAGAGCTAAAGGAAGAAAAAGATTGACAGTTTCTGACGAGCGCAGTCACAAAGCATAAAACTGGTTGCTTTCTCCATTGAGGGGCATGGGCCGGTTATTTTTTTAATTTCGGTTCATATTTAGCAACAATGTATACTTTTAAAAAAGAAGAACGGTTATGTAATAAAAAGCTTATTGATGAGCTTTTTCATAACGGTTCTTCTTTTTTATGTTACCCCTTCAAGGCCTCGTGGATGCTTGTCAGCGATTCACAGCAGGTTCCGGTTAAAATTGTACTAGCTGTTTCAAAAAAACGCTTTAAAAAGGCTGTTGATCGTAATTTGATAAAAAGGCGCATGCGTGAGGCTTATCGGTTACATAAACAACAGTACTTGTATGATCAGCTAAATTCAACCGATAAACAGATTGTATTATCATTGGGTTATATTGGAAAAGAAATTGCTCCTTTTGATTTTACCCAAAAAAAAATGCTTAAGCTTTTTGCTCAACTCTGCGCCGAAATTGGTAAATGAAAGCTGTAGCTGATATATTAAAACTTGTAATAGGTAATATATTTATATTGCTCATTAAAATATATCAGTATTTTATTTCGCCACTTACCGGGGCATCCTGCCGCTACACCCCAACATGTTCGCAATATGGCGTTGAAGCAATCAGGAAATACGGAGCTTTTAAAGGCGGCTGGTTAACAATAAAACGAATAGCCAGTTGTAATCCATGGGGGGGCCATGGGCACGATCCGGTGCCTTAAATTAAATCTCAAAGTTTCTTAGATCTTAAATATTTTGTTTTTAAATGCGGTTATATTGATAAACTAAGAGCTTAGTAAGAAGAACTAAATATAACATTAAACCAAATGAGCCTAATACTACAAATTGAAACCGCTACTACTTCATGTTCTGTTGCTATAGCCAGAGATGGGGTGGTATTGGCATATAAAGAAGCCAATCAACGTAATATTCATGCTGAGGTTATTACAAGGTTTATTGACGATATTATAACCGATGCCGCCGGAACATATAATCAGCTTGATGCTATTGCTGTTAGCTGTGGGCCGGGTTCGTATACGGGTTTAAGAATAGGCATTTCGACGGCCAAAGGACTGTGTTTTGCATTGGATAAGCCGCTCATAGCTATTGAAACCCTGGAAGCTATGGCTCATGGGGTAGAAAGCAAAGAAGCGTACAACGATAATACCTTACTTTGCCCTATGATCGATGCACGTCGCATGGAAGTATTTACAGCAGTATTTAATGTGCAGGGAGATAGGATACAGGCCACATCTGCCGTAATAATTGATGAAAATAGTTTTAACGATCTGTTGGCAAATAACAAAATATTGTTCTTTGGCGATGGAGCGGAAAAGTGCGAGGCTATTTTAGGTGGAAATTTAAATGCCGCCTTTTTACCCGGGTTTATAAATTCATCTACCCATTTAACTCAAAAAGCCTTTGAAAAATTCAAAAACAAAGATTTTGAAGACGTGGCCTACTTTGAACCATATTATTTAAAAGAATTTATTGCGGGTAAAAAAGCATTGTAAATTACTTTTTCAACAAGCCTTTATTAGTTGTCTGTTTTAAATAACCTGCCCCAAATACGGCCAAGAAATCCTTTCTCGCCGGTAGGTATAGTGCTTGCATTCATGGGATGTTCCGTTACCGGACCGAATTTTACCGAAAAGCCAAAAGTTACGCTAGCGCCGGTATAAGCTGTATTGGTTCTTATGTTTGAAGCATTGTTATTAATGGCATCATACGCAAAATGACCGGTTGAGATAAAGTCATTTGTGCCTATAAAAACCTCAAAATTTGGCGTTTTGTACATGAATTGACCACCCACAGAGAATGTTTTCAAATCATCATATGAGGTAGATAAAGTGGCAACGCAATTTCCATATTGAAATGGGTTTATTAATCCGCCAACAAAACCTGAATAAAATAGCTCTTTAGATGCAATAAGCGTAGGTGAATATTTGAATTTATTGTCAGCATCCAGCCAGTAGCTTTTCATTACACTTATTTCGGCATGGCCATCAATTGGTGTGGTAAAAGAACCTACTGTGCCATTATTATGCACTATTTTGTATACTGCGTTATAAATACTATCTTCTCTGGCCGGCGTCGATAAACCGTTTACCGTTTCTGTATTATTAAAGTTGTAAATGGCTGATTGACTGCTCCAATGTATAAAGCCAAGGTCTTTTACGTTTGCTTGTATAACAAAATTATCATTGGTTTTATACATTGTTCCTATTGATATAGCTGCACCCGGATTTCTGAAAGTAGGTAAATAGTCGCGGGAAACTAAATGTCCGGGCACAAAACCTGAATAGTATGTTCCTCCAAGGGTAACGTCAGCCATATCATTCGGCTTGTCGTAGTTTACATTTGAACTCGTAATGTCTAATTTTTGATATTCAATACCAAGTAAGGCACTCAATTTAAAGCCTATAGCAAATTGCTTATTGATTTTTTCACGATAGCTAAAACTGATTTGGTTATAGGCCTGATAATTGTAATTGCTATTAAAGACGTTTGAATAGTTTGAATTTTCAAAGCTTCCGGTTCCGTTTAAGGCGGCTATGGTTTCGTCTGTAAATAAGCCATGACCCTCAAATTTTGTTTGCGCCGAAATGCCCATCTCAACGTCGCCGTTAAAGCTCGAAAACATCCGGAACATCAAAAAATAAACGTTAGCGTTTGTATTAGCCAAATTATTCTGGCCCTGATTTATTTTTAAAGCATCATTGTAATATTGATTCTTAAAAAAACGACTTTTTAAAGTGGCTTGAGCATTGCCGCTTAAAAAGAAGTTTCCGCTAAAGTTTGGAATTAAAAAATTTGAGGCAAATTGTTTACTTGTGTCAAGAGTAAAAGCAGTTTGAGCAGGGTTCTCGAAAGAGTCGTATAAAGTACCTGTATTATATTGTGAAAGTGTTTGTGCAAATAATGAAGTGGTAAAAAAGAAAAAAGAAAAAACGAGTAAAATTTTTTTCATAAAGTGTAGTATGCTTTTAACTGCTATTTATTTGTTTTAAAGATAAAATTCCAAACCGACTATCCGAATAACAATGATAAATTAACTGTTTAAACGAAAAAATGGCAATTATTGTTGTGATTGAGTAGCGATTTGAGATTTTAAATCGGTCGAATCTGTATTTAATTTTAAACAAAAGTTGGTATAAAAGTTTTTATCGCCGGCACTTAGTTGAATCGATACTGCATAAAAGTCTTTTAAACTTTGTTCGGGTGATTTAAATGTTTGATAGATAGTTGGATATAAATCTCTTTCAAGTATGGGTTGTATGTTTTTTAGGCTCAAAAAGTAAGATATATTGCTTCTTTCGGCAAGTAGATTATTGAATTGATTGTTTTGTTCATTTTTACTTAAAAACTTACGATTTATATAAATGTCATTGTAGCTTTTCAGCTCTCCATTACTGTTGGCAAAAATCAGGTAGTTGTCTATAACTGTAAAATATGGTCGCTTAAAAGTGCTCAATGCATCTCCCAGCAAAAAGAAAGGAAGTTTTTCATAGTTTAGCTGTCCCGAGCTTTCATCACTCATGGTGCTGACAGCGCTTAACAATGATTTGATTTTTGCGCCATTCTTAACTGAAACAATAGCAAATTTTTCAAAATAACGGGTGGTTACTACGGCAAATTCGTTGGCGAGTAAATTGTTAAAATCTTTTTTGAAGCTTTTCCCTGTTTCAGCTTTTATTTTGTTTAACAATTTGTCTCTCTCGTTACCAAAACCCGCTTTTGAATTGAAAGCAGACAGGTCCGCGGTAAATTTCAATGGATCAGACATACCAAAGTTTACGCTATATGCCGTGGTAGATGGAAATATATCTTTAAGATGGTTTACAATGGGTTGTTGATTGATAAACAGATTCGAATACCCAATTGCCTCGTTCAGGTTAACAGCAGTTGATCCATTAAACATTAAAGCCTCGTTCCTGTAATTTAAACTTAAAGTAGCCAGGTCGGATAATATTCTTAATGTTCTTAAAATATCAGTGTTTTTATTTTGAAACAATTGATCAAGTAACGGAGATATTTGTTCGAAATTGATATACAGATTAGCCAAAGAATTGGTGCTTTGTTGCTCAGAAAGTAATTCGAATGATTTTCTGTCTTTTTTATTTTTATGATTTAAACTACTGTCAATCAAATCTTTTGAAAAACTTCCCGAAAAGATATCGTCACCTTTGCTGGTGATATAAAAACGCTTTTTTAATGAATTAATGTAGATGGTGTAACCCTGGCCTCCAGACATTTTGAGAGGTGTAACAACGAAGCCGCTATTAGGTAGTTTGCTCAGATCTTCGAGCATCGAACCATCAAAACCATTGCCTGATGATATGGTTAACATCAACCCGATATTATCCGTTTTGGAAGGATGTAAAGAGACAAAAATATTTTGCCCCGAAAAATACTTTTCTAAAGATGGATTTTGCAGTAAGAGGTTTTTTAAGGTATCTAACTCATCCAATTTTTGTTTGCCAATAATTGAAACAAACAACTTGCTGCCATTAAAAATATCATAAAACCCCTTCTCGTTATTAAACTCAAATATCAGCGCGGCATCATCGGGAATTACCTGCATAACTTTACTGGTGCGCATGCCGGGAGTGTTTAAATTTTTAAAATAAACAACGGTAGCATACACAGTAGCCAATAAAAGAATTAGGGTAATAATAATTTGCTTCTTCATTGCTGTCTGCTTTACAAAGGTAATCTATTTAGTGGTTCTTAAAATTGATGTTATTAACTTATTGACTGATCGCTACAGCCAACTGACAAACCTTCCCGCTATATTTGGTAACTTAGCAGCATAATATTTATGAAAAGAAAAATTATAATTACGGCGGCCATTTTTGGTGCACTGGCGGTTATAGCTGGTGCTTTTGGTGCACATGGGCTACAAGGTTTATTATCTGCAAAATACCTTGATGTATGGCATACAGCGGTACAATACCAGTTTTATCACGTATTTGCCTTGTTATTTTTGTCCATAATTGTTACCGCAAATGACAACCTTATAAATGCCTGTTATTACCTTTTTACATGGGGGATAATATTCTTTTCGGGTTCGCTGTATTTGCTTAGTTGTAGTGAACTATTGGGTTGGGATTGGCTTATATTTATGGGGCCGGTTACACCACTTGGTGGGCTGTTATTTATTGCAGGCTGGGTAGTATTGGGTATAGCCGCGTACAAAAATAAAATAAAATAATGTTAGAGTTTGCCCCGGCACAACATACTGAGCGCGAAACACTTTTTGTTGAGGTAATATTGCCTTTGGCAATTGCTAAGAACTATACCTATCGTGTGCCGTATGAAATGAATAGTATGGTAATGCCTGGTAAAAGAGTTGTGGTACAATTTGGTAAAAGTAAACTTTATACTGCCATCGTTATTTCCATAGGTACGCTTGCGCCCGAAAAATACGAAGCCAAATACATTATTGAAGTACTTGACGACCGGGCAGTTGTAACACACGAACAGTTGAATTTTTGGCAGTGGCTGGCTGAATATTATATGTGTAATGTTGGAGAGGTAATGAATGCTGCACTTCCTTCGGCATTAAAACTGGCCAGTGAGACAAAAATTGAGTTAAATAAAGGTTTTGAATTTGATAAGTCAATTCTTCACGACAAAGAATACCTGATTGTAGAAGCATTGGAGATTCAGCCCGAACTAACGATAAGCGACATAGCAAAGTTATTGGGACAAAAAACAGTAATGCCGATATTGAAAGGCTTATTTGAGAAAAATATTATTCATATTTCGGAGGAGGTTAGCGAACGATATAAGCCGCGCACCCGCACCTTTATTACTTTAAATCCTGTGTATAATAATCAGGATAATTTGAGGGAACTGTTTGCTATTCTGGAAAAACGTGCTCCTAAACAGGCAGACGCCGTATTGGCTTATATCAAGCTTTCCCGTCATCAAAAAACTATCTCTAAAACCGAATTGATTGAAGAAAGCGGAGCCGGGGCTTCGAGTATAAAATCGCTGGAAGAAAAAGAGATTTTTATTGCCCAAGAAAAGAACGTTAGCAGATTGTTTTATGAAGAAGATGAAACTTTTGGCACTTTTGAGCTCAGCGAACAGCAGGCAGCTGCGTTGCAGCTGGTAAAAAAAGAATTTGAAGAAAAAGATGTGGTTTTGTTGCATGGTGTAACGTCATCCGGCAAAACACAAATATATATCAGGCTGATAGAGGAGATAATCAATACCGGCAGACAGGTACTTTATTTGCTTCCCGAAATTGCGCTTACCACACATATTATAGAACGTTTGCGGGTATATTTTGGCGCAAATATTGGCATTTATCACTCCCGTTTTAATGATAATGAGCGTGTTGAGGTTTGGCAAAAGGTGCTTAATAACGAGTATAAAGTGGTTTTGGGAGCGCGTTCGTCTGTTTTTTTGCCTTTTAATGATTTAGGGTTGATCATTGTTGATGAAGAACACGAAACGTCTTATAAACAATTTGACCCTGCGCCACGCTACAACGCACGTGATGCAGCAATTTTTTTAGCCAATATGCACCAGGGTAAGGTGTTGCTCGGTTCGGCAACTCCATCGTTTGAGAGTTATTACAATGCGCGTGTACACAAATATGGGTTTGCGGAGCTTTCTGAACGGTATGGAGGCGTAAAACTACCGGATATTGAGGTAGTAAGCATAGCCGAAGAAACAAAAAAGAAAACCATCCAATCGCATTTTACCAGTGTACTGATGGATAATATTAAGACCGCACTGGTTAATAAAGAACAGGTGATCTTGTTCCAAAACCGACGGGGATATGCTCCTATATTAATGTGCAAAATATGTGCTTACACACCCAAATGTATTAATTGCGATGTAAGCTTAACTTATCATAAAAGCAGTGGTAAGTTACATTGCCATTATTGCGGATACAAAGAAGATACGCCCAATATTTGCCCGGCATGTGGGTCAACGCATCTGGAATACAAAGGGTTTGGTACTGAAAAGGTCGAAGACGAGCTATCCGTTCTTTTGCCTGATGCCCGTATAGCTCGTATGGATTTGGATACCACTCGTTCGCGCAATTCGTTGCAAACTATTCTTAATGATCTGGAAGAAAAGAAAATAGATATTTTGGTGGGCACCCAGATGGTAGCCAAGGGTCTTGATTTTTCGGATGTAACGGTAATCGGTATTATTAATGCCGACAGTTTGTTGAAATTTCCAGATTACCGGGCAAACGAGCGAAGCTACCAGATGTTGGCGCAGGTAAGTGGCCGGGCCGGTCGTCGTGGTAAACAGGGTAAGGTGGTTATCCAAACGTACGATCCAGCACACAGGGTTATTAAACAAGTTATTGAAAATGATTATGTGAATCTTTATCTCACAGAGATGGAGGAACGCAGAAGCTTTAAATACCCGCCATTTTATCGTATTATAAAGCTTGATGTGAAGCACAAAGATCCTGAAATTGTGCGTAACCAGGCAAGCTATCTTGTGGGGGAGCTCCAAAAGCAATTTGGCGACCGTGTAATAGGGCCCGAGCCTCCGTTAATTAACAGGATACGAAACTATTATATTCAAAGTATCATGTTAAAATTTGAAAAGGATGCTATCTCAGTTAATAAAGCGAAAACGATTATTCGCGATGTGATAACGCATTTTCAGACTACAAAATTGAGTAAAGGGAGTATTGTTCAGCCAGATGTTGATCCCTACTAATTTGGTTTTGATATTGTCTGTAGATTTTGTGTGTGCAAAAAAATCCGGTTCAAATAATGAAAATGATGTTAGTTTTGTGCTGTAATGGCTTATAAGTATATTGATAATTACCGCGAACAAGGTGCACGCAAAAAGCTGGTTGAAGAGTTACGAAAAAAAGGAATTGAAGATGAGCGCGTGCTACTGGCAATTGGAAAAGTACCCCGCCATTTCTTTTTTGACGAAACCTTCTGGAATCAGGCCTATAAAGATATTGCGTTTCCTATAGGCGAAGATCAAACCATATCACAGCCCTATACGGTTGCTTATCAAAGTCAGCTGCTTCATATTAATATAGGGGATAAAGTGTTGGAAATAGGCACAGGCAGCGGCTACCAGGCCTGCATATTGCTGGAGCTGGGTGCAAAAGTTTATACCATTGAGCGCCAGGAGAAGTTATATGAACGCACCTGTAAAGTATTACCTTATATGGGCTATAAACCCAAATTCTTCTTAGGTGATGGCTCACGCGGCATTGCTAAACATGCCCCCTATGATAAAATAATTGTAACCGCAGGGGCACCAACCGTGCCTGATGAGCTATTAAAGCAACTAAAAATAGGCGGTATCCTTGTTATTCCCGTTGGCGATCAGCAATCACAAAAAATGGTGACGGTACTAAAGGCTGGAGAGAACGACTATGAAAAAATAGTTTTAGATACTTTTAGATTTGTGCCTTTGGTAGGGGACAAGGCGTGGTAGAAGGGAATGCGGGAGTCGGAATGTCAAATGCGGAATGTTAAGTACAGGATTTAAAAACACTCCGCATTTGGCATTCCGACTTCCGAATTCAAAAAACACTCCGCATTTGGCATTTCGACTTCCGAATTAAAAAACATTCCGCATTTGGCATTCCGACTTCCGAAATCAAATTACTGTTTCATTACCCGGTTCAACTCTATTTTCGTGTCGCGTTCTTTCATGGTTTCGCGCTTGTCGAAAGTCTTTTTACCCTGGGCCAGACCTATCTCCAGTTTGGCAAAACCTCGTTCACTGATAAATAAGGCAAGTGGTACAATTGTTAATCCTTTTTCTTCGCCACGGGTTTGCAACTTTTTAAGTTCCTTTTTATTTAATAATAAAATGCGGTCGCGTTTGGCTTCATGGTTATAAAAAGAACCGAAGCTATATTCAGATATGTGCAGGTTACGCACGTATAATTGCTCATTTATAAAAGTGCAGAATGCATCGTTAATGTTGGCTTTTCCCTGCCGGATAGATTTGATTTCTGTACCAAGCAATTGTATCCCCGCAACATATTTATCCAGAATATGGTATTCGAAATAAGCCTTTTTGTTTTTTATATATATATTCTGATCCATCACTACCTCGTTTGCTGCAAATATGCAAATTATTTTTCTTGCGGCTTAACAACCAACACCGGTACATTTACCATATGGCGCACAGAGTTTACCGTGGTGCCAAAAATAAGATCTTTAAGTGCTTTGTGACCATGCGATCCCATTACTATAAAGTCAATTTTCTCTTCATTAACAATTTTAGCAATAGAACTTGCCGCCGTACCGAAGCCTATTTGGGCTTTGGTGTTATAACCAAGTCTCGTTAATGTGTTTACATAAGTATTCAGGTTATCAGCATCGCTTTGAGTTTCATGATCCATAACCTCGGTACCATAGTAACGAGCGCCGGCAGTTTCAACCACATGGATTAACGTGTATGACGCTTTTTTACCTCCCTGCATTATAGCATTGCGGATGCAGTCTGTATCATTTTTCGAAAAATCAATGGTTACGCCAATATTGGTGTATTCAATTGGGGTTAGGTCCTCTATAGTTGTGGCCAGGCCATGCGGCACGCTTGCTGGTATATCGTAATGTTTAAATAGCAATGGTCTCAAAAATACATAAATAAGCAATACTGCAATCCCAATAATAACCGGTATAACCAACATATAAATCCATAGAGCCGAATTAGGGTACTGTTTTATCCAGTCGCCCAATTGCTCAACCACCAGTTTTCCGTTTAAGTAAACTATTAAAACAGCGCAGGCCCAAGCCAATATTTTAACTTTTAAGCTGATGGCAAATTTCCCCATGCGCTTGCGGTTAGATGTAAAATGAATAAGCGGAATTACCGCGAAGCCCAGTTGTAAACTTAATACTACCTGGCTTAATATAATAAGGTTACCTAAACCTGTTTCGCCAAAATAGATAATGGTAAATACGGCAGGCACTATCGCCAGTACGCGGGTTAACAATCTACGCAACCAAGGTTCAATACGCAAGTTAATGTGTCCCTCCATTATGATTTGACCGGCAAGTGTCCCCGTAATGGTTGAGCTTTGGCCCGATGCTATCAAAGCAATAGCAAAAAGGGTAGGAGCAAGCTTGCCAAAAATATGTTCGAGCAATTTATAGGCATCCTGTATCTCGGCCACCTGGAAAAAACCGTTTCTAAAAAAGGCGGACGCCGCTAGTATTAAAATAGCGGCATTTACAACAAACGCCAGGTTCAATGCTATAACAGTATCAAACATATTAAATTTAATAGCGGCTTTTATTCCCTTTTCGGTACGGGTAATTTGCCGGGTTTGCACCAAAGACGAGTGCAAATAAAGGTTATGAGGCATTACAGTAGCACCTATAATGCCGATAGCTATGTACAATGCACTACCTGATAAGTTACCCGGAATAAATCCTTTTGCAATGCCCGCGGCATTCGGACTTACAATAAACATTTCTATAAGGAAAGAAAGCCCGACGATAAATATCATCGACATAATAAATACCTCCAGCTTCCGCATGCCTTTATTCATTAAAAAAAGCATTAAAACGGTGTCTGTTATAGTAAGCGATACACCCCAGATAAGTGGAAGATGGAAAAGTAGTTGTAAGCCTATAGCCATACCAATTATTTCGGCCAAATCGCACGCTACAATGGCTATTTGAGCCAACAAGTACAGACAAAAATTTGCAAACCTGGGATAGGCATTTTTTGAGGCCTGCGCCAAATCCAAACCGCGGACGATGCCCAATCGTGCACTTAGTGATTGCAATAACAAGGCTATCAGATTTGACGCAAATAATATCCATATTAACCGATAGCCGAAAGCGCTCCCTCCGGCAATATCAGTGGCCCAGTTTCCCGGATCCATGTAACCGACGCTTACTAAATAAGCCGGGCCAAAAAAAGCCAGTATCCTTTTCCAGCCAACTTTATTTTCTGTTTTTATAGAATTATGAACCTTGCCCAATGATTGATTAGCCGAATTACTCATATAGATACCAGTAAATTATTTGCCACTTCGCGGCTGATCTGCACTTTTTTATTTTCCATCAACAAAATAACCGAATGATCAAATTCAATGATGTCTGTAACTTCTATGTTTTTACCTATCATTAAGCCATGCTTTTCCAGGTATTGTAAAAATATGGTGGAGTGATCCCTTACCCCGCAAATAACTGCATGCTCGTTGATATCAACTGTAGATACCGGCCTAAGATTATGTGCGTTAAATAAGCCATTGCAATCAGGAATAGGATCGCCATGAGGATCGTACTTAGGATGGCCCATAAACTTATCCAATCTGTCTATCAGTTCATTCGAAGAAATATGCTCCATTTCTTCGGCCATTTCGTGAACCTCATCCCATTTAAAGTTTAATTTTTCGACCAAAAAATATTCCCAAAGCCGGTGCTTGCGGATGATATTGATGGCAATTTTTTCTCCGGCTATAGTAAGATTTACGCCCTGATATGGAGTGTAATTTATCAGCTCTTTGTCGGCCAGCTTTTTAAGCATATCTGTTACCGACGATGCCTTTGTGCTTAGCTGAGCCGCCAATTGGTTTGTACTGGCAATTGCACCATTTAATGAGAGATGATAAATGGCTTTAAGGTAGTTTTCTTCGGCTAAAGTATTCATTTATACAAATCTAATAATAAATTTAGACTTATCTAAATTATTGCCAACAAAAAATTTATTTCGGTCAAAATACTTTTTAAAAAAATTTTATTTATGGCTGCTGAATTAGATAAAATAGACCTGCAAATATTAAAGATATTGCAAGAGAATGGAAGGATAACGAACCTTCAGCTTTCAAATGAAATCGGACTTTCACCTGCACCCACTTTGGAGCGCGTACGTAAACTGGAAAATGCCGAATATATAAAGAGTTATCACGCGCTGGTTGATGAGGAGAAACTGGGATTAGGTATAAAAACTTTTATCCAGATCTCACTTGATTTCCATCAGAAAAATACCATTCAAACTTTTTTGGACGAGATACAAAATATTAAGGAAGTTACTGAATGTCATCACGTAACTGGCCAATGTGATTTCCTTTTAAAAGTTTACGTTCGCGACATTAAATCGTACGAACAGTTGATAATGGAAAAAATAAGCCGCATTACCGTCGTGAAAACTTTCCAAACCATGATGATTATGTCGACCAGCAAAAAAGAGCCTATAGTGCCGCTGGAATATTGATGTGGAGATGTGCAGATTTTAAATGTGCAAATGATAGGCACATTAAGGAATATTTATTCGTTAATCAATTTGCACATCCGCACATTTAAAATCTGCACCTATTCTCAATGTATCTGCCAATCAATAGGTGCTTTTCCCTCTTTTATGAGATAATCATTTGCTTTTGAAAACGGTTTAGAGCCATAAAAGCCACCGCGGTTTACTGATAATGGTGATGGATGTATTGATTTTATTATCAAATGCTTTTTATCATTGATTAACACACTTTTTGATTGCGCATAACTTCCCCAAAGGATAAATACTACACCGCTGGTTTTGTCGGATATTTTTTGAATTACAGTATCTGTAAACTGCTCCCATCCTTTTTTTTGATGT
>JABDEQ010000070.1:0-4601 GCA_013286985.1 Bacteroidota bacterium
GTAGCTGTTTAAATAAAATCTTAATTTTTTAACGCCTATGTGTTTTAAAACTAAAGGAGATATGGAATAACCAAATTCAAGTGTTTTTACACGCAGGTAGCTGGCATTCTGTATAGCTTTTGTGCCTTGCGCATCTGGCGATCCCATTGCAGGGTAAAACCCAGGTACCCATTGCGTGTTGGGGTCAAAAACATTTGCAGCAGGGTCTACCGTATGCCAGCTGTCAAGGAAGCGGGTTAACGCACTTCTGCCATACATCAGCGGCGACGCAAATTGCTCGCCGTATTGCACGTAAACACCGGCGGCACCTTGTAAAAGCAAGGTCATATCAAACCCTTTATAACTTAGGGCGATATTGAGGCCATAGTTATATAATGGAATATCAGAAGTTGCAATAGGCGTGTTATCCTTTGAATCGATCACCCCATCATGATTCGTGTCCAGATAATAATAATCACCGGGGATCACACTCTGATTACCTCCGCCTGTGTTTACACCATAACTCTGTATTTGCTTGTAATTGGTAAACTGCCCGGCATAAGTAGGGCCCCACCATATGTTCTGGTATCTGTTGGATTGGCTGGCCTGCCATTGTAAAAATTCGTTGCCAAAAGTACCTTGTAGTTGGGTCATGTCCTTTAAGCGGGTTGTACCTATGTTACCGGTAAGGTTTACCCCCAGTTGGCCAAATGTGTTCCTGTACGATAGGCTAAAGTCCAAACCTTGCACCCTGTCGCTGTTGTAGTTGATCTGTGGTGTAGGGGCACCCACAGTGCCGGGTGAAACTGTGGATGGTGTGGCTACCAATCCTGTCCTGTCGTTTCTGAAAACTTCAATAGTTCCGTCAACTTTTCCATTAAACAGGCCGAAATCAAGTCCTATATTCTTTATCGTACTTACCGGCCATGTTAAACCCGGGTTGCCAAGTTTTGGCGCCGAACCGTTTACCGGGGTAGAGCCAAAAATATAAGAGTTTATGGGATAGGTATAGCCGGTTACATAATTGTATGCATTACCAGCCTCATCACCAACTTTACCATAGGAAGCCCTGAGCTTTAGGTTAGAGAGGAATTTGTCAGAAACCAGGTTACGAATGAAGTTTTCTTTAGTTAAAACCCAGCCTACTGATGCGCCTGGGAAGAAACCCCATTGATCAGGACCCGGTTGATACAAACTGGTACCATCACGGCGAAAGCTGAATTCAGCAAGATACTTTCCTTTAAAATCGTAGTTAAACCTTCCTATATAACTCTTGTGCGCGTAATCCTGCAAAGCACTAGCATCCTGGCCACCACTCATATTGGCATTTGCCAGCCCCCCAAATAAATAGTCTATAGGTATATTAGTGTCGCGGTAAGCATTAAAATTATCAGCGGTGTTATGGCTTTGCTCATAGGTAACCATGGCAGTTACATTATGATTCTGGAAAAAAGTATGTGCATAATTTAATGTTACCTGGCTTAACGTATTAAAATGCGTATAATATTGGCGGGTTATACCAGAAGGTGAATTTACTGCTTGTGGTAAATAAAGATCATTAACAGCGTCGTAAGTATATAAATTAAATGTGTTTTGTATTTGATTAAAGTCATAAACCCCGTAATCAACGTTAAACAATGCTTTGGCAGTTAGTCCGGATATGCCGGGGACGTTATACGTTAAGTTTAACTGGCTCGTAAAGCTTTTATTCTTGGCCACAACTGAACCTACCTCGCTGTCATTAGTCATAACAGCAGGATTCTGGTTATCAGGCATTACATTAGGGTATAAAGGATTGTTATTAGCATAGATCTGGTTTATAGGGATCTGATTCCAGGTATACTTATAAACCTCCCACTCGGGGGTTAAAGGCTGATTTTTCTGATCCATCCAGCCCGATGTTAATATCTGCGCTTTTAATCCTTTGGCTACGTTAACCGTAACGTTTGAGCGGAAATTGTATTTGTTGTAGTTTAAATCCCCTGTTTTATAAACTCCGTCCTGTTTCTGGTAACCAAAGTTGAAGAAATAGCTTATTTTATCACTTCCGCCATCAATATTTAAATTATGGCTGATTTGGTTGGCTGTTTTGTTGAAAACAAGATCTGACCAATCGGCTGATTTGTTAGTGCCATTGAGCCATGGTAGTATGTTTGCATAAGAGTATACCGGAGTTACGTTGCTAACAAAATTATTTTGGAAATCGCGTTTAGCTTTCTCATTGGTCAGCAGCATATAATCTACAGCGCCTACGCCCTGGGGCATTCCCAAAAATGTTTGCACTGCATAATTAACTGAATAATTGATGTTAACTTGTCCGTTTGTTGATCCTTTTTTGGTCGTTATCAAAATGGCACCGCCAGCAGCCCTTACGCCGTATATAGACGCTGCGGCATCTTTTAGCACAGAGATACTCTCAATTTCATTTGGATCCATCCTGCCTAATGTTGATTGATCTCCGCCAATTACGCCATCAATTACAATTAATGGAGCGGTTTGAAAACCTCTCACATTCAAGTCATTATCATAAGACCCCGGTTCGGCAGTTTTTTGAACAATACGGATACCCGGTATTTTACCGGTTAGCATGTTTACAACGCTTTCATTTTTTGTTGTTACGATGTCTTTATTCTGAATTGTTGATATTGAGCCGGTTACTGTGGCTCTTTTTTGCACACCATAGCCTACAACTACCACCTCGTCAAGGCTTTTATTAGTGGGGTTTAAAGCTATTATGCCACCTTTTATGCTTTTTACCGTAATTTCCCGGGTTTCATAACCCATATATGATAGCAGTAAAATAGCATCGGGATTGGCCACGGTAAGGTGAAATGTACCAGCTAAGTCAGTAACGGTACCGGTGGTAGTGCCTTTAATTTTTACACTTACCCCCGGAAGTGTTGACCCATCTGTTAAGTCTGTTACTTTTCCGCTGATAGCGGTTTGCTGGGCTAACAAACTAAGCGGGAAAAGAAAGAAAAGAATAAGTAAGTATTTTAATTTTTTCATATTGTCTCTCTGTTAATTATTAAGTTTAAATTGGTTGGTTCGCCTGGTTAGGGCTTAAAATTTGCATTGCACAAATTTTAGTCATGGGGGAACTAATACATAATTGTTCATGGTTTATTAATGGGTTAAGTTATCACCTGTTGCCGATTAAAGGTTAATTAGCAGGGTAATTGGTTTATAATATGATGACAAAAGAAGAGCAGAGAATTAATAAAAGATAAATAATAGATTAATTTTGGCTGTAAAAGCATTAAAAAATGCCTTATTAAAAATATTCCGCAATCGATTGTATTTATTTTTTGATTTAAATAATATTTATGGACGTTTCGTTAATATCAGGGTGCGAAAAAAAGTTCATAAGAAAAGCATCTGTAGCGCAGTTGATCACAATAGGGGTGTGATGTTTCTTCTGTAATCTTATTTAACAATATATAAGCTTCCGTTCTGCCTGATGTCGTCCGAAGCACTTCCAACCATAATTTTGAATTCGCCGGGTTCAACTACATGCTTCATCTGCCTATTCCAAACGGCCAGTTCAGCAGCATTTAGTTTAAAAGTTACTGTTCTGCTTTCTCCAGGTTTAAGATCTATCCGGTTAAAGCCTTTTAAGGATAGCACAGGTGTTGTAACACTGGATACAACATCTCTTACATATAATTGCGCTACCTCGGTGCCTTCCACATTCCCGGTATTTTCAACCCTTACAGTGATGTTTGAAATACCATTGGCTGGTATGCTTAGCGGGCTAATGTGCAAGCCGGAGTAAGCGAAGGTGGTATAGCTTAAGCCATGCCCGAAAGCGTACAAAGCGGTGCTGTCCTCATCAACATAAATATGCCTTGACGAAGGTTTATGGTTATAATAATAAGGGATCTGCCCGGTGGAGCGGGGGAATGTGATGGGTAATTTACCCGATGGATTATAATTGCCCAGCAACACATCGGCTACAGCCAATCCACCTTTTTCGCCGCCAAACCAGGCTTCCACAACCGCCGGGATATTTTTTGCCACCCAGTTGATACACAATGGCCTGCCGTTGGATAATACTACTACCACAGGCTTGCCTGTTTTATAAATGGTTTCTATCAGGTTTTCCTGCAGCTTATTCAGGTCGAGGTTGGCTCGGTCCTTTCCCTCGCCAACTTCCTTCATATCCTCACCTAAAACCACAATGGCAACGTCTGATTTATTAACCAGTTCAATGGCTTTTTTTAAATAATCTGTTTGCAGCCTGGCGGCCGAATCAGGTTCATAACCGCTTCCATACTCAACTTTAAAGGTGTCGCCTGCCCGCTGTTTTATACCATCTAATATAGATATCCCTTTGTCCTCGGTATTAGCATATCCGCCCAGGTAGGTGCTTTTTGCCAGCGGACCTATAACAGCAACTGAATGAAGATTATGCTTTAAAGGGAGAATCTGCTGATCGTTTTTCAGCAGGCAAATACTTTCTTTAGCAGCTTGTAAGGCCAGTGCCTGATGCTGTTCAGAATGAAAAACTTTAACTGTAAGTTTTGTATCTATATACGGATTATCAAATAAGCCTAATTTAAACTTTATCCTTAGTACATCGGCAACGGCGCGGTTAAGGTTGGCCATGCTAAGGTTTTTAT
>JABDEQ010000070.1:4611-7234 GCA_013286985.1 Bacteroidota bacterium
ACTTCGTTTCCTATTCCCCTGGCGTTATCCACTTCGTGGGATACCTTACTGGTACATAAAATAGGCCATGCTAAGGTTTTTATTCTTTATGGCCTCCTTCATTGATGCCATAAAAACATCATGCGGAAAATCATAAAACTGCATGCTCATACCGGCGGTAAAGGTTTGTGCAAGCGCATCTGCAGGATTAGCGGCTACGTGATGACTATTGTACGACATCCGTATAGCGCCCAAATCTGACAGAACAAAACCTTTGAAGCCCCATTCCTTACGCAGTACGTCCTTTAACAACCATTGGTTATCCACACAAGGAATGCCGTCAATTTCGCTGTAGGCCGCCATTATGCCCAATGCGCCGCCTTGTTTTACAGCTTTTTCAAACACATATAAAAATGATGATCGCGCCTCGCGCTCGCCAATATTTACAGTGGCTATATTACTGCCTGCCTCAGGTATGCCATGTACGGCAAAATGTTTGGGTTCGGCAATTACGGCATCGGGGTTGCTTAATTTTTGTCCCTGCAATCCTTTAACCATAGCTACGCCATTCATGGCATCCAGGTAGGGGTCTTCACCATACGTTTCTTCAGTTCTTCCCCAGCGGGGATCGCGGGGCAGGCATAATACCGGGCCCAGGATCATATCAACCCCATGCGCGCGCGTTTCTGTGGCTATAGCATGGCCTATTTTATGTACCAGTAAGGTATCCCACGAAGTGGATAACGCCAGGGGAATAGGAAACGAAGTGCTGCCTAAGCCCGAATAACCATGCAGGCCCTCTTCAATAAACAGCACCGGAATGCCCAGGCGTGTATGTTCAATGACGTATTGTTGTATCTGATTGCTAAGCGCCGAACTTACGGGATAAAAATCATGAATGGAGCCGATGCCATTTAATCCTATAGTTTGTTTGATCTTTTCAGCCGAAACGGAACCTGCGTCGTGCCCCTGCATGTCTGACACGGTTTTGCCTTCAAACATATCCAGCTGACGTATTTTTTCTGGTAAGGTCATCCGGCTTACTAAATCGGCTACACGAGCTTCAATAGGTAAAGCAGGGTTTTGATAAGGATAAATAGTGTGCTTGCTATTCCCGGTAAATGAACAGCAGGTTGCTAATACAATGAGTGTGATAAGGGTGTTCTTTAAGTTCATGCGGTAAAACTATCCCGCGGTAAATAATAAGTGATTAATAAATAATTAATAAGCCGCAAGATTAAAAAAATTAATAAAGTTTACCGGCAATTGGGCTGCTGATGACGTGGCGCAAGTCTGCATCTCATATCCCAACGGTGAAAGAATGCCTGTAAAGGTGCTTAAACAACTAAACGGGTGAGCCTGCATAAGGGCGAAGAGTAACAGGTACAATTGAATATCCCGGTAGATGCCCTGAAACAATGGGATCTGAAACAGCATAAATGGAAATTGTATAAAGGTATTTACCAACTATGCATCGGCGAAAGCTCTGCCGATAAAAATTGCTGGCCTCGTTCACCATAAAATAAGCAATCTGTTAAAAAGTATTAAATAATCGTATTAATAATGCCTTATTAATGCGCTCATTAATCTTTTATTAACCCACCGGGGCTTAATTAGCAACATAATTGCCACAGGTAAATATTATGTGCCCGTTTGCCCTTGATCGCATTACTATTTTTAAACCAATATATAAACCTGATAATGAATAAATATAAATCAAAGCTATTAATAGCTACGTGCCTAAACTTTGCGCTTGTTTGCTGTTATAATGCAACAGCTAATGCCCAAACCAATGAAGATGAAAATGCCGGTAAGGGCAATTTAAAATATGTAGACCCGCGCATAGGCAATGTGGGCCAGTTGCTGGAACCCACCAGGCCAACCGTGCAACTGCCTCATCAGCTTATCAGGATGTATCCGCAGCGCAACGATTATATTGATGATCAAATTAGTAGCTTTCCGTTAACTATAGTTTCGCATCGTTTAGGGCAGGTTTTCGCGCTTAAGCCATCAATCAAACCACTTACTACGGCAGCATGGGATCAAAAGCTTACCTATGATCATGACCTCGAAGTAACCCGGCCCTGGTATTACGCTACTTATCTGGTTGATGATGATGTTACGGTAGAATTTACACCAGGTAAAAAAACAGGTATCTTCCGTTTTAACTTCCCCAAAAACGCGCCTCATAAAACGCTGTTGTTTGATCTGTACAATAATGGCGACGGTGCCTGGAAGTTTAAGGGCGACAATGAAATTGAAGGTGTTGAAACCTACAACGGTGATATAAAAGTTTACATGTACGGCGTGTTTAGTGTTGCAGGAGAAACTGGTACGGTAAAGGCAGGTGAGCTAAGTAATACGGGTGCAGCAGAAGGCAAGGGTGTTAAGGCGTACATCTCTTTCGCTCAAAACGCACCGGATATGGTGGAGTTTAAATACGCGATATCTTACATAAGCCCTGAGCAGGCCAAACAGAACTTTAATGAGGAAATAAAGGGCAGTTCATTTTCGACTATTAAAGCCAATGCCGAAGAAACATGGGCGCAGGTGATTAACCAGATTAAGGTTACAGGCGGCACCGAAGCGCAAAAACGGTCTTTTTATCAAATCCGCTATAATATTTACCATCTTCGGATATATC
>JABDEQ010000070.1:7244-12743 GCA_013286985.1 Bacteroidota bacterium
GCGTATGGTTGATATATCCGAAGATGGTAAATATTATAGCGGATTTGATAAAAAGATCCATACCAGTAACCGCAAATTTTATGTGGATGATTGGGTTTGGGATACCTATTTGGCTTTGCACCCGCTGCGGGCCATATTAAACCCGGATATGGAAGGCGACATGGTAAACTCCTATGTAGTCCAGTATGAGCAGGGGGGATGGATGCCAACCTTCCCGGTGCTGTTTGGCGACCATGCTTGTATGAACGGCTTTCACTCGTCGGTTATGATATTGGATGATTACCGTAAGGGGATTAAGAGTTTTGATGCCGCAAAAGCTTACGAAGGTATGTTGAAAAATGCCACTGAAGCAACTATGCTCCCCTGGAGAAACGGCCCTAAAACAACATTAGATAATTTTTATTATAAAAACGGCTATTATCCAGCTTTACGACCCGGCGAAAAGGAAACGGTACCCGAGGTTAACGCTTTTGAAAAGCGTCAGGCTGTAGCCGTAACGCTCGGCGGCAGTTATGACGATTGGGCGGTAGGCCAAATGGCCAGGGAATTGGGTAAAACTGATGATTATGAAAAATTCAGCTTACGTGGCCTCAACTATAAAAACCTGTGGAATAATGATACTAAAATGTTCATTCCAAAAGATGCTGATGGCAACTGGATCAACATCGACCCTAAATTTGATGGTGGTATGGGAGGGCGTGATTATTACGATGAAAATAATGGCTGGACCTATTTATGGCAAGTGCAATATGATGTTAAAGGGTTGATTAACCTGATGGGCGGCAGTGATAAATTTGAAAACAAGCTCGATCAGTTATACCGTGAGCCTTTGGGCCGCAGTAAGTATGAGTTTTGGAGTAAATTTCCGGATGCAACAGGCCTGGTTGGGCAATTCTCGATGGGTAATGAACCCAGCTTTATGATCCCTTACCTGTATAATTTTACAGGTTCGCCCTGGAAAACACAAAACCGGGTGAGGTTTCTGCTGGATGTTTGGTATAAGGATAGCATTTTTGGTATTCCCGGCGATGAAGATGGCGGCGGCATGTCGGCTTTTGTGGTGTTTTCGGCAATAGGCTTTTTTCCGGTTACGCCCGGCATACCGGTTTATACAATAGGCAGTCCCGAGTTTAAAAATGTAACCATTGATCTGCCCGGCGGCAAGCAATTTACCATGATAGCCAATAATTGTTCGGTGATAAATAAATACATCCAAAGTGCTAAATTTAATGGCGCAGTTCTAAAAACACCCTGGTTTACACATGAGCAATTGGTATCAGGAGGAAAGCTTGAACTGGAAATGGGACCTAAGCCTAATAAAAGCTGGGGCGTAGAATAATTCACCGGAATTTGATGCCGGCTTTTCTGATAGTTAAAAGATAATTGCATAAAATAAGGAGATGATCTTAATCGATCATTTCCTTTTTGTGGAGACGCGAGGGGTTTCAGCCGGACACCTGGCATCCTTTCTGATGTTTTTAGAAACCGTTGAGACAGTTCAAAGAGTCGTATATTAGAGCTGTTGGATATTTAAAATGTAGCAAGATGTACAGTAAAGTAGCGTTCGATGCAAAAGTCAAAACCTGGCTCAACGAACAGATCAGGAAAAGTGTAGTAAAAGAAGTTACCGAGTGCTACGACTTAATGGACAAGGACAGTACTAATCACTGGAACATTTTCCGGATTTGTAAAAAGCAATTAAATAATGTACGGTCAAAAATTGTTTTGAGTTACGTTAAGGTTCTTGAATTGGTGGTCCTTATCTATAAATGATACCCCCCGGGTGGAGCCGGAGGGGTCACAGTCGAACATCGGATAATTTTTTTAGTATTTTTGGATGAGATAAAAAACGTTAGCCATTGGATAAGGGAATGTGGTTATAAACTACAAGCATAGCCGTCCGATTTCAGAGACATTTGGACAACATTTTACGGACAACGGGTAATTCTGTGTCTGAAACGTCAATACGGTTACTGATTATCGATATTTCAAAATCCTTCTTCTTGCCTTGAAAATCTAAAACTGACTTAACACAATCATCGAAAGCGGCATCTCGCTTTTTGTTAAGTTTTGACTCACAATAAAATATGCATTTCTTATCACCCTGAATGCCTAAATGAATGCCGTCAGAGCCTTTAAAGTTTCCCCCTGCGTGGTCTTTAAAGACATTTTACTAATAATTTGGGGAGCCTTTAGATAAGATTCCAGAAAAAAATAAACGCTATTTCCCTGATTCTAAACTAATTTGTTCAGCCTGACTTTGAATCATATTAGGTTTGATAAGGTGCTGAAAAATATTAAATAAGGTCTAAGTTACAAATTAACTTATTATCAGTAGTTTATAAATAATTAAAAAGCACCAACTGTCTTCAAAATTCAGATGGGTAAGTTAATCATCCGCAACAGGGATCGAAATACCACAGCTATGAAAAGCCGGTCATTCGTTTATTTTGCAATCAGTAGCCGGTTCAATAACTTTTGCAGGTTAGGATTGGACGGCCGGTCCGCATCCGCCGAGATAATCCGGCCGTCCGGGCCGATCAGTATAAAACGTGGGATGGAGTTGATATTAAACTGCTGGATAAAATCCGACCGGAAAGCATTGTCCGCGATCAACTGGATACCGCCTAAGTGGTGATCTGCTATATATTGCTTCCATTTACCGGCGTCCTTTAAATTGTCGACCGAGAGGCTGACAAACCGGATGGGTTTACCCGTGTATTTGGTTTCAATACCCTGTAAAAAAGGGATTTCCTGTTTGCATGGGCCGCACCATTGCGCCCATATATCGATATACACATAGTTCCCTTTTAGGTCATTTAAGGCGACCGCCTTTCCATTTACATCATTATAGGTAAACAAAGGCGCCACTGTGCCCGGAGCAAATTGTAGCCGGTGTTCAAAAGCAACCTGTATCTCCGACCGATAAACCGTATCCTTTGCCACGGACAGATAACGCTGGTACACATCATCAGGGCTCCCGCCTGATTTGATCGTGGCCAGCGCATAGTCATGCAGCAAATATTCCCGCACAACCGGATCACTAACCATCTTCAGCACCATGTCTATCTTTTGCCCATAGGGATTTCCACCGGCTGATCCCATCCGCATCTGTTGCAACTGCACCAACTGATCGATCCGGAATTTCAGCAGGTCTGTATAAGCATTTCCGCAGTTCAGCATTTCTGCATCATTCATATTAAAATTTCGCCATACCGCAGAATCCAGGCTTTTCCGAACCGAAACAGCCATCTTTTTCACATGCGCCGAATCGTTTATGGCCATGAACTGCTTGATATGCTGCTGTATTTCGCCGGGCTTTAATGTAGTCATATAAGCCAAAGCCTTCTGCTGGATGGCCGGGTCGATGCCGTAAGCCACCAGGTATAGGAAAGTATAGCAGCGTGTAGTATAATCGATATTTTTTTGCTGGGTGCGCAGAAAATAGGCGCTCAGACCCGGTTGGGTCAACGAACTTTGCGCAGCATGGCGGTAACCGTCCAACTGCCGCTCAAATATATCCGGATCTATGAAATTGGCTTTGTCAGCCAGGTATTTTCCGTTCAGAGGCAAATAGGCTCCGACCAATGTTCGTAGTTTAGCCCATATCGTATTTTCCGGGCCACCAATTCCTTTAAATTTTGTTGCGGGATCTAAGTTCAAGCCGTACCCAACCTGAAGGTATAGTGTTAATGTGTCCAGTTGGTAATAGCCGCTGTCGGCGTTTGCCAGCACCATGTTGAAACTGCCCCTGACATCAAACGCGACGGAGCAGCTGAAGTGATGCGGGCCGGTCATTGTTTGGGCGGTGCCTGCCAGCGCTGACAGCCGTCCGTAGACACGGGCGGGATCGCCCTGCGAAAAGCAGGCCGTTACCCAGCAAACCAAAGCCAAGCTATAAACAAATTTCATATGACTGTTTACTGTACCGCAAATTGATTCTTTTCACGCAGCTAAAATAAAAAACCAATATTAAGATTAGGTAATCATATTTTTTTTATCCCCAGCTGTCCGAAGTTTTCAAACTTCGGACGGCTATGCCTGTAGTTTGTACAATACAAAACAACAAAATCCGCTGTCCCAGGTCTTCAAACTTCGGATGATTATGCCTCGATTTTGTCCCAGCGGCATCGTGTCTTTATCGCAAAAATCACATTTTTTAGCCCGCGCTGTCCCATTTTGTCCCGCAAAAGTGATTAACTTATTAATTAGTAGTGGTGTGGTGCTTCGCCTGGCCCGGCGTGTTTGCTACTGTGTCATGTTTCCGTGGGACAGGACAATAATTAATATAAAGCCCATATCTCTTTCCCGGGTTCTCAAACCGCAGTTCGATAAAAACAAAGAAACCTGTCCGCGATAGCGGATGGGTTTCTTTGTTTTCGTGGAGCCGGAGGGATTTGTATTACCTTCGTACCGCGCTGATATTCAATATTTTATAATGGGTTAATTTCTTACTCACCGAAATACTCACCACTTTTTCGAGTACAGATTAATTGCAAATCTTATTATATAAAGATACAGAAATTAATTATGTTACTCCGATGTAAGAAATCAAAAGTTTCGATTTATTTTGCTATTTGAGTTATACGTTTCTAATGATATAAGTCCATAAATAATCAGGCTGTAAGGAATTCCAAAATTTAAGCTATCCATTTTTGGAAAATATCGAAAATGGTCCATTTCATTAATCCATGATACAGCTAATAATATAATTCCAGTAAGAAGGATCGATATTCCAATTGATCTGTTCTTGATAATTTTATTTTTTAGAGTTAACTCAGCGATAACGCATCCATAAATAAATTCTATGTTCTTTGCATTACATAAAGTCGATAACAATGGGAACTGAGTTACATCTATCAATTTGAAATAATTTAACGCGACAAAAAGCATCCATATTGCAACTATAAGTTGAAATATTTTTTTATTTGTTAATATGTATAACCCAAAAATGATATAAAATATTATTTCAAAACTGAGAGTCCCAGCTACAGGAATAATTGGCATTTCACTTTTTGCGACATGGGTTGGATATAATAAAAAAGAACGCAAAATTCCTGAAATATCTAAGCTAATCCAATTAATAATACCTTTGCCCATAAATTTAAGCAATAAGCAATTGAGTGTTAGAAAGCCTATAGTGTAGAGCCAATAAATAGGATAAACTCTTATTAACCTTTTGCTTACATATTGCTTTAATTCATATATTTTACCTACATACTTAGAGTTAATGTAATAGATAATAAATCCACTTAAAATAAAAAAAAAGTCGACTCCGCTCCATCCTATAATAAAAGCGCCTGAAAACATTTTTTCATCTATCATAAGGTTTGCATGTGCCATAAGAACCATAATAGCAGCAATGCCTCTGCAACATTGTAAACTGTAAAACACCTTAGACTTTGAAATAGCTTGCATAGATAAAGTTCGTCTTCAATGATAGCACTTTTTAAGATATACTCAATAGTTTTTTCACAATAACGAGATTTAATTCCGTAT
>JABDEQ010000071.1 GCA_013286985.1 Bacteroidota bacterium
CACTGTTATCAGCGTTGCTTTCTACATTTTTGTTATTTACGGCAATATCAAATTCCTGTATCCCCGCTATTATGAGCAGGGGCATAAAGTACAATATGTTATTTATGTAATTATTATGCTGGTGGCCGGCGGCTTAATACGTGGCTACCTGATTATTACTATTTATAACAAATTCTTTGGGAAAGCCATGGAAGAGTTTACGGTGGGAACAATGCTCAATTTCATTTTTGCCGGCTTTTTAACTTATATGCTCAGCTTTATATTCCGCATCGCCATTGCTTATTTTGCATTAAAGCAGCAGTCAGAAAAAATACTGGTTCAAAAAAGCCAGGCGGAATTAAACTTGCTAAAATCACAGGTACAGCCACATTTCCTGTTTAATACACTGAATAATATTTATTACGAGGCCTACCGCGAAGCCCCCCGCACCGCCAAACTGATTGAAAGACTATCAGACATTATGCGCTATTTTGTTGATGAAAGCCCCAAAGATGAAGTGTCTTTAGCTACGGAGATCCTCTTTTTGGAAAATTACATCGCACTCGAAAAAATCCGCATCCGGCACGAAATTGAGCTTGATTTTATAAAAGAATGCAATACTGAGCTACGAATCCCTCCTATGCTGCTGATGACTTTTGTAGAAAACATTTTTAAGCACGGGATAGATAAATCGAGCAGCGAAAATAAAATTGAAATATCGCTTGTTCAGCAGGATGGCAATTTGTTGTTTCAAACAAAAAACCAGATCTATGATAAAACAGGCACAACAGAATCAACCGGCTTTGGCATAAAGAACCTGGAGAAGCGCCTTACCTTTTTATACGGAACAAAGTTTGAATTAAACGTTGATACTACCGGCAATTATTTCACCGCCTTTTTAAAAGTACCACTAACATGAACCTAAGCTGTATTATTATTGATGATGAGCCCAATGCGGTAAACCTGCTCGAGATTTTGATTTGTCAGAATACTAAATGGCAGCTGATGGGCAAGTGTTATGATGCCCTGGAAGCGATAGCTTTTTTAAAAAACAACAAGCCTGATTTTATTTTTTTGGACATTAATATGCCGCAATTGAGTGGTATGGAACTGGCCGGCCTGTTATCGCACGAAACTAAAATTGTTTTTACCACCGCCTACTCAGAATATGCTGCCGAAAGCTATAGCTTTCAAACTATCGATTATCTTTTAAAACCAATTACGCTGAAACGTTTCCTGGCGGCGATGCAAAAAATTGAGGGTTATTTTGAAACGCATCTGGTTAAAGCCAACGGACATGCCAATACCGGTGCCAGTTACTTTTTTGTAAAATCGGGCAAAGTGCTGCGGAAAATTCTTTTGGAAGAGATCCAATATTTTGAAGGCGAAAAGGAATATGTTCGCTTGGTAACACCTACGGAACAAATACTGATATACCGGCGCTTAAAAGATATTGACGAGCAATTGGAGGCTCCTTTTGTTCGGGTGCATAATTCGTATATTGTTAATACCAAGCAGATTAATAAAATACAGGATAACCACATTTATGTAGGCAGTAAGCAGATCCCTATCAGCGAAAAATTCAAGGAGCAATTTATGGCCGTTATTCAACAACGCATTTTTTAGGCAAAAAGTAGCTGCATTCATTGCCGCCGGCTTTAGCCAACGGATTAATTAATCTATCAAAATGGCTTCAGCCCAAAATCGTCGCATTTTTTTGGCTAAAGCCGCCATATTCATCTATTACTAAACCGTCGGCTAAAGCCAACGGCAATTATCTTCACTATAAGCACTCATCAAATTTAAATTGCCTTTTAGATTTGTAAGATTTTAGTGGTTAAACCGTTAATCCAATCAATCTTATTTTATATTTGTTTATATGGCCAATATCTGTTTAGTTGAAGACGAGCAAAAAGTAGCTGCATTTATTTGCAAGGGTCTTGAAGAACAAGGCTATAAAGTAAAAACAGCAAATGACGGCGCATCAGCGAAAGCTTTATTGAAACCAGCTGATTTTGACCTGATTATATTGGATATTATGCTGCCCGACATTAACGGCATTGACCTTTGCCGCGATATACGGCAAACAGATACCCTAACACCTATATTGATGTTAACTGCTCTTGATCAGATCCATAACAAAGTATCGGGCCTTAAAGCAGGGGCAGATGATTATTTAGTAAAACCTTTTCATTTCAGCGAGCTACTGGCCCGTATTGAAGCCTTATTAAGACGGCAAAACATTCATGTTCCTGAAGAACATGCCCTTATTTTTGATGACCTTAAGTTGGATACATGGAGCAACGTTGCCGAAAGGGCGGGACAGCATATTACTTTAACGGCTAAAGAGTTTACTCTGCTTGAGTTGTTTATGCGGCACCCGAATAAAGTTTTATCGCGCGAATACATTGCCGAGCAGGTTTGGAAAATCGACTTTGATACCGGCACCAATTTTATTGATGTCTACGTAAACTATTTACGAAACAAAATTGAAAAAGGCTTTAAAAGCAAATTGATACACACTGTTATTGGGATGGGTTATATTTTAAAAATTGAAAAATAACCAATGAAAATAAAGAACAGGCTTTCGTTGTATTTTACCGCAATAAGTGCATTTGTTCTGTTATTGGTACAGGTTGTTATCTGCGTTACTTTCAGCTCATTTATTAAGTCTGACTTTTACGATCATTTGATGGACAGGGCCAATGTTGCCGCCCAACTTTATCTTGAAGCCGATGAAATACCTGCCGATTCATTGAACCATGTAAGGGAGCGCTACCTGGAACGCCTGCCCGATGAAGTAGTGAGATTGTATGACGAAAGAAATGCAGCCTCATTTATAAAAGATAAAAATCAGTTTTGGACGGACCCGATTATCAACGCCGTACGCAAACGAAAACAACTCCAATTTACCGAGGGCAACAGGCAAACCGTAGGTATTTATTATAACGACAACCAGGGAAACTTTGTAATACTTGTTTCGGCTATTGATCACCAGGGAGATAAGCGATTGAAAGAAATGATCGAAATTATGTCTATCCTGCTAATAAGCGTAATCTTCGGTTTGTTTGTAATCAGCAGGTGGTTTGCCGAAAAAGCGCTGCAGCCTATTGATAAAGTGATAGGGCAAATGCGCATGGTACGGGCGGGCAACCTGAGTTTAAGGGTTGATGAAGGAAATGGCAAGGATGAAATAAGTGCCCTGGCCCACAACTTTAATCAGCTGCTTGAGCATCTGGAAAACGCATTTGAATTGCAGCAAACATTTGTAATAAATGCATCGCACGAATTGCGAACACCTATAACCTCCATCATCGGTGAAATTGAAATCACCTTAAACAAACTAAGAAGCAATGCCGATTATGAACAGGTGCTTTCGTCTGTATTATATGATGCCGAGCGGCTAAACGAAACCATAGGCAGCTTGCTGGAACTGGCTAATGTCGATATGAACTACACCCAGCCGGTATTAAAAGCCATAGCTATTGATGACCTGATATGGGAACTTAATGACTATTGGAATGAAAAAGCAGGCAAGGGCCATTTTATTGTTAATATTTTAAGCTTACCGCAGGAACATGTAAAACTACAGTTACTGGCAAACAAATCAATGTTAACCATTGCATTGAATAACATTATCGGCAATGCATTTAAGTTCTCAAAAAATCAACCTGTACAATGTGATCTTTATGCCGATGACAAATCAATCAATATCACCATCACAGACGCGGGCGTTGGTATTATACCCGAAGAGCTGGATAAAATATTCGATTCATTTTACCGTGGAACCAATGTAAAAACCTACCAGGGCAATGGCATCGGGTTGTATGTAACCAATAAAATAATAAATCTCTTCAACGGCAAAATAGTTGTCAGCTCAGTTCCCGGTAAAAGCACCAGTGTGAGCATTAATTTTCCTAATTAAAAACTAATGCCATTTTAATTTAGTTTTAATAGCACAATTGTTGTAAAACATCTTTTAGCTATAGAATAGGGCCAAAGAGTCTCTTTTGACATTAAAATTCTAATCTCATTCTAATCCCTCTTTAATTCACCTTTAATACAGGTCGTTTACCTTTGTCGCATCATATAAAACTATGTTTCGAAAATTTGCACGCTTATTTTTATTCATTTTAACGGTCTGCCTGGCTTCCCGCTTTTCGGCTAAAGCACAGACAAGCGCCGATACTTTAAAAATTACTATTCAGCAAGCTCAGGATCTGTTTATAAAAAACAATCTTCGGTTAATTATACAGCGGTATAATATTGATAATGCCAGCGCGGCTGTGGTTACCGCCCGTTTATTCCCGAACCCCGATTTTAGCTTTACAAACGGTATCCATACCAATGACGCCACGCAGGGACCAGCTTATAAAGATCAATCGTTCAACATTTCGCAGCTTTTTACAACTGCCGGTAAACGGAACAAGAGCATCCAATTGGCCAAAATTGGCATAGAACAATCAAAATACCAGTTTTTTGATCTGTTGAGGACCTTAAAATTCACTTTACGGAGCGATTTTTATACCATTTATTTTCAGGAACAATCTGCAAAGGTTTACACACAGGAAATTAACTCACTGGCAAAAACGTTATCAGTTTTTAAGGAGCAATACGCCAAAGGTAATATCGCCCAAAAAGAGGTATTGCGTATACAATCACAGCTTTACTCGTTGCAAGCCGAATACAATAACCTGCAAACGGGGATTGATACGGTACAAAGCGAATTAAAATTACTGATAAAGGTATCCCCTGTTGTTACTATTGAGCCCGTGGTTAATTATGATCTTGACGGCAAAAATATAGTAGAAAACGTGCCTTATCAACGATTACTGGATTCGGCCTATTCAAACCGTTATGATTTGAGGCTGGCAAAAGTATCGCTCGATTATAATAATGTTAACCTTCAGCTGCAAAAGGCTACCGCGGTGCCTGACTTTTCTTTATCCCTCAACTATGATAAATACGGAGGCTACGGCACCAACTTTTTAGGCGCCGGAATTGAGTTTAATCTTCCGTTTTTTAACCGTAACCAGGGCGGCATTAAACAGGCCAGAATTGCCATAGATCAAAGCAAAGTTCAGCTACAAAGTCAGCAGGATCAGGTTGAAAGTGATGTGGCAACTAACTATAAAGGGGCTTTAAGGCTTGAAAAACTATATAATAGTTTCGACCCGCAGTTTAAAGCTGATTTTAATCACCTGATACAGGAGGTTTTTAAGAATTATGAAAAACGGAATATTAGCATGCTGGAATTTCTTGATTTTTATGACTCGTTTAAAACCAACACCCTCCAATTAAATACACTTCAGCTTAATCGTATTACATCGCTTGAGCAAATTAATTATGTTACGGGCACTGCCTTTTTTAATCAATAATTATTCGGAATAACCATGTACGCTAAATATAAAATAATAACACTTGCATCTGCTCTTTTCATTACAGGTTTTGCTTTGCAAAGCTGCCATCATGGCGAAGAGAATCAGGAAAAAGACACCCGCTTTGAAGTGACCGACAGCTTATTAAAAAGCCTGGTGATTGACACGGTAAAAGAAGCAAGCGCACTTACACAAATTACGCTTACCGGCAGCATAGCCCCGGACGAAAACAAAATGGTTAAAATTTTCCCGATGGTGAGCGGCGTAGCGCAGGATGTTCGCGTACAACTGGGCGATGTAGTACAAAAGGGGCAAACATTGGCTACTTTAAGAAGCGCTGAAATGGCCGGCTTTACCAAAGATTACATTTCATCGGAAGCTGATATAAAAAACACCCGCCGCATAATGGAATCAACCCAGGACCTTTACAAAAGCGGACTGGCATCACAAAAAGATCTGGAACAAGCGGAATCCGACTACCAAAAGGCTGTTGCCGAAGGTAAACGTGCCAGCGCTGTAGTAGGTATTAATAAAAGCAATGCAAATGGCTACGAGGTTAAAACGCCATTATCGGGTTATATAGTTGAAAAAAACCTGACCGATAACACACAGGTTAGGGCCGATAACAGCCAGAATTTGTTTACTGTGGCTGATCTTTCAACCGTTTATGTACTGGTTAATGTTTATGAGTCTGATATCTCCAAAATACAAACCGGCGATCCTGTAAAGATCACCACATTATCTTATCCCGATAAAACATTTGACGGCAAAATTGCCCGTATCGATAACATGCTCGATCCGGACAGCAAGGTAATGCACGCCAGGATCACTATTCAAAACCCGGGTAATTTACTTAAACCGGGCATGTTTGCCAATGTGATAATTAAAGCAAAATCGGGCGAGAACCTGCCTTTTATTAGCTCAAACGCTTTGGTTTTTGATAACGATAAAAACTATGTGATTGTGGTAGATGGCAAAGCCAAAGTGCATATCCAGCAAATCACCATTGCAAAAACGGTAGAAGACAGGGCTTATATCAGCGCTGGAATAAAAGCCGGCGACCGTATAGTAGCTTCGAGACAAGCCTACCTGTATGAGTCGCTTTCTGATCAATAACAGGTATAATTTGTGCTAAAAAAAATATTTAGATAAAAAAACAAGTCCGAATTCGAACATTCGAAATCTGATAAAAGAAAATGAATAAATTCATAAAAAATATTCTTGCTTTCGCCTTAAGAAACAGGTTTTTCATATTTTTTGTTACGGCCCTGCTTGCCGTTGCAGGATATATCAGCTTTAAAACCATTAGTATTGATGCTTTCCCCGATGTTACCAATACATCAGTAACTATTATATCACAGTGGCCGGGCCGCAGCGCCGAAGAGGTGGAGAAATTTGTTACCCGCCCGCTTGAAATTGCCATGAATCCGGCCGAAAAGAAGACCAGTATCCGGTCATCCTCTCTTTTTGGCCTGTCGGTAGTAAAAATAACTTTTGATGATGATGTGGACTACGCATTTGCGCGTTTACAGATCAACAATCACCTGGGCGATGCTGATTTACCCGATGGTGTAAATCCTTCGGTAGAACCTCCTTATGGCCCTACCGGCGAGATTTATCGCTTTACCTTAACCAGCAACAAAAGAACCGTTAAAGATTTAAAAACCATTGAAGACTGGGTTGTTGAGCGCGAGATACGTTCGGTACCCGGTATAGCTGATGTTAACAGCTTTGGCGGCGAGGTAAAGACCTACCAGATCACCATTAACCCCGAAAAAGCTGTTCAATACAATGTTACGCCCCTGCAGCTATACGATGCCGTTTCAAAAAGCAATGTAAACGTTGGCGGAGATGTGATTGACCAGGCTGGCCAAGCTTATGTAGTTAGGGGTATCGGCTTGTTGAATAACATTGATGAAATTAAAAACATCGTTATTAATAATATAAAAGGCACACCGGTTTATGTAAAAACCATTGCCGAAGTTACCGAATCGGCTTTGCCGCGTTTAGGCCAGGTTGGTCGCGATAAAGATCCGGATGTGATTGAGGGTATAGTGGTAATGCGCAAGGGAGAAAACCCGAGTGTTGTTATAAAAAATCTTAAAGTAAAAATAAACGATCTTAATAATAAAATACTGCCCGACGATGTAAAGCTGAAAACGTTTTATGATCGCGAGGACCTGGTAAATTTTGCTACCCATACCGTTTTACATAACATGGCCGAAGGTATCATCTTCGTAACCGTAATTGTGTTCCTGTTTATGGCCGATTGGCGCACCACGCTCATTGTTTCGCTTATTATTCCGCTGGCGCTTTTGTTTGCATTTATATGTCTGAAACTTAAGGGAATGTCGGCCAATTTGTTATCAATGGGTGCTATTGACTTTGGTATCATTATAGATGGGGCCGTGGTAATGGTTGAAGGGATCTTTGTTGTGCTTGATCACCGGGCCAAAGAGGTGGGTATGGCCCATTACAACAAAATGAGCAAGCTGGGGCTAATAAAAAAGGCCTGCCTGGTAAATGGCAAGGGTATATTTTTCGCCAAGCTGATTATCATTACAGGTTTGCTGCCCATTTTTAGTTTTGAGAAGGTAGAAGGAAAAATGTTCTCGCCACTGGCCTGGACACTTGGCTTTGCTTTACTGGGTGCCGTAATACTTACTTTCACTTTTGTACCCGCACTGGCAAGCGTATTGTTAAATAAGGATGTAAAAGAAAAACACAATGTTTTTGTAAACTTCATTACGCACAACGCCATGAAGTTTTACTCGGTATGCTTTAAGGGACGAAAGCTTGTTTTTCCGATAGCCATTCTTGCACTGGTACTTAGTTTAGCCAGCTTCACTCTTTTAGGAACCGAGTTTTTACCCGAGCTTAACGAAGGAGCTATTTACGTACGCGCCACCGGCCCGTTAAGTATCTCGTTAAAAGAGTCGGTGAAGATGGCGAATGAGATGCGTAATATCTTTTTGAGTTTCGATGAGGTAAAACAGGTGATGTCGCAAACCGGGCGGCCAAATGATGGTACGGATGCTACAGGGTTTTACAATATTGAATTCCATGTGGATATTTATCCGCAGGACCAGTGGAAGCGAAAAGAAACCAAAGAAGAACTTATACAACGAATGCAGGAAAAGCTTAAGTTTTTCCCCGGTGTCGACATTAACTTTTCCCAGCCTATTTCCGATAACGTGGAAGAAGCGGTTTCGGGTGTAAAAGGATCTATAGTTGTTAAAATGTTTGGCGATGATTATAAATACATCGAAAAACGTGAGGTAAATATTTATTCGATTTTAAAGGGCGTAAAAGGAATTGAGGATTTAGGGATCCTTCATAATGTTGGTCAGCCAGAATTAGATATCGATTTAAACCAGCAGGAAATGGCTCAATATGGTGTTACTGCTGCCGATGCAAATGCCGTAATTGAAATGGCCATTGGCGGCAAGGCGGTGACACAGATTTATGAAGGCGAGCGCAAGTTTGATTTGCGTATACGCTACCCCGAAGATTTCAGGAACAACGAACAAGCTATAGGCGACTTACGTGTACCCACCCTTGGTGGTAATACCGTGCCCCTGCGCGAAATTGCCAGCATCAAAAAGCTAACCGGCATCAGCATGATCTATCGCGATGATCATCAGCGTTATGGCGCCATAAAATTCTCTATCCGCGGCAGGGATATGGGAAGCACTATTAAAGAAGCACAGGATAAAGTTAACGCCCAAATCAAGCTGCCAAAAGGCTACTCGTTACAATGGGCCGGTGATTTTGAAAATCAGCAGCGTGCTACCAAAAGGCTGAGCCAGGTAGTTCCTATCAGTTTGCTGATCATTTTTTTCATCCTGTTTATCCTGTTCGGCAACTTCCGCGATTCGCTGCTGGTATTGAACAATGTTCCGTTTGCCATTATGGGCGGCATATTGGCATTGCTCATAACGGGCGTAAACTTCAATATTTCGGCGGGTATTGGTTTTATAGCCTTGTTTGGTATTTGCGTACAAAACGGTGTGATATTGATAACCAAATTTAAAAGCAACATCACCCATTTAAAACATCATACCACATGGGCATCATTTGCAATTGCTATTAAAGCCGGCGTTGAGGATCGTTTGCGCCCGGTGGTGATGACTGCAATGATGGCGGCTATTGGCTTATTGCCGGCAGCAATGTCAAACGGTATAGGTTCAGAGGCATCAAAACCATTGGCTATTGTGGTGATAGGCGGCCTGATAACCAACACCATATTTAATTTATTTATTTTCCCGATAGTATTCTTTTGGTCATATCGTAAACGGGTTGAGAGCGGATTAGTGAGCAGGATGTAATCAACCCGACAATACCCCTTTATTATATTTTGTAAACGGCAGTGCGGCAAACGTCGCACTTGCCTGATACAAACCTCTTAAAAATGTCTATTCAGACCGCAGGCTGTTTACCGGGTTAGCTAACGCAGCCTTTATAATTTTAACACTTTATTATGCTGATGCAACCAGCTTGCTCAAACTTCTGTAAACGTAGTTATTGAAAATATGCCTGCGGGCAAAACGTCCGGGAGAATCGGAGTTAATCATTTTTATGTAGACAGCTTTAGGCACATCAAAATATTCGTATGAATTGCCATCGGCAAAGTACATGGTTAATACCTGCGATTTAAAATCAAAATCGGTAATTGCAGACCCGATAGTTAAGTTATATTCCTGCAACGACTGGTTGCGCGTTTCGGGAGCTATGCTTACCAAAAAATGATAGGCTTCGATGATCTGTTTACTTTTTTCTTCGGCTTCTAGCTTCATTTCAGCATTATCGTGAAACTTATCGGGATGCCAGGTTTTCACTAACGATCTGTAAACCGTTTTTAATTCCTGCAATTCGGCCGCTTCATTTACATTTAACAGTTTCCTGTAATCAACAATTTTTTTCATAACATACCTGATCTTGTACTTATTATCGTTGAAGAGGGCGTCTGTTTAATGGTTAAATTGCCTTTTCCAAGAAAATAATCGCGCAAAGGTACGCTTTATTAGCTGAAATAGTGAGGGTTAATCAAAAATGGATTTTTAAACGAATGTGGGATAACCAGCACCAGCAGGTTACAATGTTTTACTATAACACAAACTGGTTTCTAAACCAACATATGGGCCATAATTATCGCCCAGTATATAACCGCCCTTTTGGTATAAGCCAATTGCAGCCAGTTGCTTCTCCCCGGTCTCCAAAATCATCCGTTTATAACCCAGAGACCCCGCCCAGGCTTCCAGTTCTTTCAACACCATTGCGCTAATGCCCATGCCCCTGAACTGTTGCCTCACATACATGCGCTTAACTTCTGCCGCTGGCATATCAAACGCCTTAAAACAGCCGCATCCTGCCGGTTGCCCATCAACATAGGCTATTACAACTGTATCTATCTTTTCTATAACGTTGTGCTGATCATAGGTATTCATCAGTTCGTCATAAGTCGCGCGTAATTCGGCATCCAGTTCAGTAATTAATATGCGAAAATCGGGGTCAGTGCTATTAGTGTGTTTAAGGGTGATGGCATTCATGTTTGCAAAAATAAAAATATCCGGATAGGTAATCCCATTTTTGCCCGCTACCTTTTTAAATATCGTCCCTTTAATATTTTGTCCATCACTTCATCATAAAAGCTTAAGCCGATGGTGATTTTTCTATCTCCCAGATGCAGCATACTGCCTTCAATGGTGTTGATCTTATCCAGATTGACGATATGGCTTTTATGCACCTGCAAGAATTTTTCAACAGGTAGTTTTTCCAGGATGCCTTTTATGGTGAGGTATACAATCAGCTTATCATCTGTTGTATAAAGCGTTACGTAGTTGGCCATGGCTTCAATGTAAAGCAAATCGTCATAATTTACTTTTTCAATTTTGCCATCGCATTTAACATAAAAATAACCGGCGTTTTTTTCGGGCTGAATTGCCTTTTGTTTCAAAGTATGCAGTTCGAGCGCTTTTTGTGAAGCCTTTAAAAAACGTTCCAATGAAAAAGGTTTAACCAGGTAGTCGATCACGGCCAGCTCAAAACCATCCAATGCATATTGTCCGTAAGCGGTAGTCATAATTACCATAGGCAGGTTATCGGCCGAGCGCAAAAAATCAAGCCCGTTGATCTTTGGCATATTGATGTCCAGAAAAATCAAATCGACATCAAATTTATTAATCAATCCCGCGGCCTTTAAAGGATTCTCGGCCGCTCCAACCAGGGTTAAAAAGTCGATCTCTTCTACGTATTCCTGCAATAATTTGCGGGCTATCGGCTCATCATCAATTATCAGGCAATTCAGCGTCATACATTTAATAAAGTTAGGTGTATTCCAAAGCCTTCGTCATTGTTATCAATTGCCAAAAGGTGCTTATCCGGATAAATCAGTTCAAGGCGACGCCTTGTATTAGCAATGCCCAAACCGGATGATTTTTCGGGACTGCTGATAAAAGTATCCTTTGTATTAAATACAGTAAAAAATATTGCGCCCCTGTCATAATTCAATGAGATATCAACCCTGTTGTCTTTGCTTTCATTAAAGCCAACATATTTAAAAGCATTTTCTATAAAGGTAATTAACAACAAGGGCGCAATTTTAATATTTCCATCAATATTGGTCGCGCAAAAGTTGACCACTATGCGTTCGTCCATTCTGCTTTTTTGCAGGGTAATATAATTTTTGATGTAATTAAGCTCCCTTTCCAGTTCAATCTGATCAACGTTGCACTCGTATAACTGATAGCGAAGCATTTCAGAAAATACCAGCAACATATCGCGGGCGGTTTTATTTGATTTATCAATGTGCCCGTAAATAGAATTGATCGAGTTAAACAAAAAGTGCGGGTTAAATTGCGCCCTTAAAAAATTAAGCTCGTTGGATGCCCGTTCACTTTCAATTTTTTCAATATAAAGCTGCGACCGTATTTTATCGGCAATCATCTTCCCTGTTAAAATTACCACTACCCAAAACAGAATATTGATAAACGAATTATAAAAAACCATCAGGTAATCGAAATGATTATCCGTGATTTTAAATACATACCGGTAAACAAAAACAGACACCGGTACCCGCAAAATAGCGGTAACAACTATTGCCGATACAAAGCACAATACAAAAACTAAATACTTCTTTTTATTAAGCAAATACGGAATAGCGTAAAACGAATTGAAATAATAGTTAGCCGCAATAAAAATCAGGTAGCAAAATTGAATGGTAATGGCATGGGTAATTACCAGCGTACTGTTGCGGAAAA